>CAZKPL010000012.1:53419-58085 GCA_964554625.1 uncultured Nitrosomonas sp.
TGCAGCGCATTTTCCATTTTTACGCGTTCTAATGAATTTAGACGTAACTCGAGATCCGGAAGAAAGATATTGGCATAAAGCGACAATCCTTCAGCAGCCACTACGGCTCGATCCCGATCCGTGTTAAATGTCGACTCAATTTGAGCTAGATTATTGCGAATCTGGCCAATGATGCCTTTGCTCATTTCGCTCACAATCTGATTTGCAACCGTACCGGCTAAATCTCCAGCCAGCTGAGCTTTAATAAGATTGCTGCCGGCTGGATTAAATTGCGCGATGAATACTTCAATAATCCGGTAGAAAAACACACCTTCAATCTGCTTTTCTCTGGCTTCATCGATATCCCTGTCTCGGTTAGCAATAATGCCTTCCACTTCACGCAACACGCCGATCAGGAAACTTCTAACCACTGGAATAATGATGTTTTCGCGAGCAATCGCAACCTGGGTCTTGTCATGGACATTTTCCTTGCTTAATGCCTCTTTACCCTGAATGAATGCCAGTGTTATCTGGTCATCCAGGTTGGGATTGGTGCCCGTTTCGATAGCCAGTCTATCCGCTGTCAGCACCTTGTTTTCTCTGGATGCTGTGCCGATAATTGCCTGATACGCCGCGTACGCCCGATCCCATTCAAGTTCAAGCGCCTCGGGTGCCAGGTTATCAAATGCATCAAGGGCTAACGTTACCCGGTTATAGATGACCAGGGCGAAAACCCGCTGTAATGTTTTGTCGATTGCTTGTGCGGCCAACGCAACCTGGTTTTCATTTCTGATGAATCCGATGGCAGTCAATATATCGCTGTTCATTGACAATCCATAAATGCTATCAGCCAATTGAGTTAATTGTTGCAATTCTCCTTCGTATTCTGCAGCGATGGCATCTGCGTTAACAGGAGTCTGTTTACGTAACTCACCAATAGCTTGATAAGCTGAAACGGCGTTATCAATAAAAGCGGTGTCGCTCGTATTATTATATTTGGCTACATTAAGCTCGTTTTCATAGCTGGCCAGAATGGTTGATATGGCTTGACGTGCTTCTGCCGATTTAGGCTCACTATTTTCATTGCTGGCGCTTTGCAGAAGATTTAACGCATTCTCCAGATTGCTACGTACATCCGCACCCAGGCGGAGTTCTACATCCGGCAGGAGGATATGAGCAAAATACACTGCGCCTGCAGCTTCTGCCATCGCATGCGCGCGATCTTTGCCAATACTCTTCTCTTGACCATTCATTTCAGCTTTGACCCGGCCAATCAACCCTTTGCTTAATTCACTGACAATTTCATCTGCTACAACTCTTGAAGCATTTCCTGTCAGCTGAGTTTTAATGAGCAAACTGCCTGCTGGATTATCTCTTGCGATAAGTGATTCAATAATACGATAAAAAATTTCACCTTCTTTTAGCTCGATGGCTGTGGTTTCAAGATCTCGGCCTCTATTCTCAATAACACCGGCCACTTCACGTAGAACCGAATTGTAATAGGCGCGAGCTAATGACATCCTGATAGCGTAGCGCTCAATACCAAAGTTAGCAAAATCTTCGGCCGGATTACTTTTATTTAGCGTTGCCCTAACGCGTTCAAATGATTCATTAATTAAAACATCCAATCCGGAATTGGTGCCTTCCTGCAGGGACTGTCTATCCGTGGTCAGAACCTGATTGGCTCTTGCAACCGTTCCAGTAATCGCTTGAAACGATGCGACTGCTTCATCTAGCCTTTGAGTGAGCGCGGCAGGCGTTCCATCATTAAATTGGTCTCGTATCGTTGCAATGCGATTAAAAATAATTTGATAGAAAACACGCTGCAAAGTCTTGTCGATGACCTGGCCCGCTAACTTGGGTTCATTGTTCCGTTTGATATCATCGATTGCAGCCAGAATATCGCTATCCAGACTCAAGCTATTGACGGTATCGACTTCCTGTACGAGCGTTTGCAGCGCACCGGCATAGGCGCCTGCAATGGCATCTGCGTTAATAGGTGATTCTTTTCGCAATGTGCCAATAGTCTTGAAAGCAGCAACAGCCGTTTGAATAGCTTCTTTGCTCGAAGTTGTTTCAAGTGTGGCAGCATGGACAACGCCGCTTTCATTGCTCAACATAGTAATGCCGCCATACAGCATCAGGATGCTGCTTAGCATGATTAGAAATCTTGATAAAAGCATTGATATAACCCTCCTTGATTAAAAATAATAACAGTAATACAAATAATAATCATTATCAATATTATAATCGCTGTTGCTTGCACTCCTTTAAGATACAAAAATAGATTAGCAATAAATTAAACCTGAAAGGCTTCCAGGTTTAATTTATTAGTTAGAAATTAGCAATCAAGGATGCGCGGACTGCAATAGGCGATCCAGGCGTAATGTTGTTGTTGTTCTGGACGGATGCGAAGTATTTGGCATCAAATAGATTTTCTACATTGATTTGAGCTCGGACTTGCTTGCTTAGCTGAGCAAATACTGCAGCATCTACACGCGTAAAATCTGGAATGACAACCCGATTGTCGGTTGAAGCAAACATACTGCTGCGGTAGATGACTCCCACTGCTGCGCCAAACCTGGGTGTTAAGTCATATCGGCTCCATGCTGAAAACGTATTGCGAGGAAGCTCGGCGACGGTATTTCCTTTGGGTGCGCCAAGCTGCGAGCTGGTAATCTCGCCATCCTGATAAGCATAACCGCCCATCACACTCCAGTTTGATGTCAATTGACCATTTATGCCTACTTCGACGCCCTCAGTGCGTTGCCCTTTGGTTAAAAAGGATCGAGATGAATCATTGGGATCAACTGTAATCACATTGGTACGATCTATTCGGAATGCAGCCCCCGTTATGGATAGATTGGGGCGAATATCCCATTTGATACCGGCTTCCAGATTGGTAAATTTTTCTGGTTCGAGTGTCTGTGTGGTTACAGTCAAAGAGGTCAGTTGTTCACCAGCACGCGGTACAAATGCCTGACTGAAGCTTGCATAAACTGAAACAGGTTCGATCGGTTTGTAAATCAAGCCAAATCTTGGTGACAATAAGCCATCTTTGGTTTTCAGATGATCTTGATTACCATTCTTGTCGTGAAAATTTGTCTCGAACAGATCGTAGCGCACGCCGACTATTGCCTGGAGTTGAGGGATGAATTCAATCTGATCCTGGAAATAAAAAGATGTAATATCAACTTTACTGCGGTTGTGCGCATCTCCTTCCGCATTAATGAACGTTATGGGAGCATTGGTGATGGGATTGCTGAGAGGAACGCGGAAGCTAGCTCCTCTAGGAGTAAGATCATTATTGAAGAACCCGGTTTCCCGTTTGTTATTGGTGATCTGTTGTCCTATTTCGATACCTGCCAGCAGGGTGTGCGCGATAGGCCCTGTTTCAAGTAAATACAGGAAATCCGTCTGATTGAAAACATTTTCACGATCAGTAGTATTGTTGTAGGCGCCAAGAGACACCAGGCTTGTAAAGGGAGAGACAGGGCCATTGGCATATACATTCTCATAAAATTTATCGTATTGTGCGTAATTTGTCCGGTTACGCAGGGTTAACCCAAAATCGAACCGATGTTCAATCAAGGAATTAAACGATAATACTTCGACATTGGAATTGCTTCGTTTCGGATCTCCAAAAAATTGGGATCTTTTAACGTCCACCGGGCCACCCTGGAAGGAAGGAATGCCACGGTCGGCGGTGCGATCATCATGAAATCGCTCCATATTTAAAACCACTTTTGTGCGGTTAGTGGGTTTAATGGTGATTGTCGGCGAAATGCCCAGCCGATTTGAATCTACCCCGCCACGAAAGCTTCCGGCGTCTTCAAATACGCCATTTACCCGGAAAGCAACTTGATCATTAATGGCTTGATTAACATCCGCTGTTATTCTCTTTAGATTAAATGAGCCGCCCTGAAAAGAAAACTCGCGTATGGGATCCCAACCTGCTTGTTTAGTGACGCGATTAATAACCCCACCAGAGCCGCCACGCCCAAAAATCATGCCATTGGCGCCTTTCAGTACTTCAATTCGTTCGATGTTATAGAGATCACGAAGATATTGAACATCGTCACGAACTCCATCAACAAAGAAATCACCCGTTGAACGATTGCCACGAAAAACCAGAGCATCACGATTTCCCTCACCTTGCGAGACACCGACGCCCGGTACATAGCGTACAGCATCGCTTATACTTCGTACTGACTGGTCCTTGATGAGACCTTCTGTTATCACGGAGATGGATTGAGGTACATCGCGTAATAGCGTATTGGTCTTGGTTGCTGTGATGCTGCTGGCGGCCATATAGCGACTTTTTTCGCGACCGGCTGTTATTTGTATCGAAGGTAAGGTCGTGACAACGGGACTGGTTGCGGAACTGGTAGATAATTTTACCAGTGTGAAGCCATCAGCATGCGACATTACTTGCAATTCAGTGTCGGCAAGCAATCGATCTAGGCCGGCTTTGGTTTCGTAATTACCGGTTAAACCCTGTGTTGTTTTGCCCTGGATGCTCGCAGCATCGAAAAATATTTTTACGCCTGATTGATTCGAGAATTGATTGAGTGCGTTTTCCAGAGAACCTGCAGGAATATTATAAATACGCGTAACAGATTCAGTAATTTTCGGCGATTCAGCAAAAACAATTTCTGGTAAAACAACAGCATATACGAGAAAAAAT
>CAZKPL010000013.1:0-2617 GCA_964554625.1 uncultured Nitrosomonas sp.
TCTGTTTTATAAGGAATAATGCGGCTTTGCCAGTGGTGATAGCTATGCTGCATCATTCCAAGAAGTGTTTATCGGTAAATTTTTAGCTTACTTAACGCTAATGACCGACTAACCTGCATTCATTTTGGCGACAATATCTTCTGCTTTTAAGTGGGTATACCTCTTTAGTTGTTGCAGTGTCTTATGTCCGCTGATGTGTGCAGTTTCCATGATGTTAAAGCCGCGTTCAAAGAATCTGGAGCAGGCTTCATGCCGTAAATCATGGAATCTTAGGTTTTGAATATTTGTTTGTTTTAGCATTCTGCTCCATGCTTTTTCAAAGCTATCCGATCTTTGCCAAGTCCAGAAAACCCTGGGGTTATTTAGTTGACGGGGAATGCTGCTTAATGTCTCTATAGCCTTTTTGCTGAGGGGGACTATTCGAGTTTCACCGTTTTTGGTCATGGGTAGTAAAGCGGTTTGTTTTTTCATGTCGATGTTGTTCCATTCAAGCGAGAGTAATTCACCTAGTCGCATGGCTGTTTCTAAGGCTAATATGATGAGTGGTGCAAGTAGAAATGATTTACTGTTTCTTGCTGCGTGTAACAGTATGAGTTCTTCATCATCGATAAGCCTTCTATCACGCCCTTTTGCTTGCTTAGGCTTTCTTACGAGTTTGGCTACATTGCTTATGAGTGGAATTCCCCAGTCTTTTATGGATATGTCTAACAGGTGCGAGATAGAGACTATTTCCTTGATGATTGTTGCGCCTTGCCTTCCTTCTGCTAGCCGCTTGTCTCGGTAGGCTGCAATATGCTTGCTTTGTAATTGGCTAACGATGAAGTGACCAAAATGCCTTTTAAGATATAGCATTCGTTGCTTGTCTTTCTTGGCTGATCGTTTTAGCGGGGTGACTTCTTGAATGTATCGGTCTATCAATTCGCCTACTGTGGTTCTATCAGCTTCTTGTCTACAGACAAATACACCCCTATCTATTTCAGATTCAATGAGTCTTCCCCATTTTTCTGCATTGGATTTGCTTTTGAATGTTTTGATTTGAGTAGGAATCCCAGTTTTCCTGATTAAGACTTTATAGGTTCCTGACTGGGTTTTTGTGATTGTTGCCATTTTTTCCCCGTTAAAAAGTGTACCGAAAATGTACCGAACGGGTTTTCCTTGACAACAAGATATGATATAACTTATTGATTTTATTGGCGCCCTAGAGACGAATCGAACGTCCGACCTACCCCTTAGGAGTTTCAAAGTCCTATATTACCCACCCCTTAACTAAGATTAATAAACATTGACAGATATTAACTCTTAGCGCATTCTGATGTATATCATTGCTACCTTAAATTAACAAATTTTTACCAAAAAGGTAGCAATATGGTAGCAATGAAATTTAAAGGAATGGTGTGCTATGCCAAAATTTAACTTCACGAAAGCAGCTATTGAAGCCTTGCCCGCGCCTGGGAAAGGTTGGGTATATTACTATGATTTCAAAGTGCAAGGGTTGGGAATAGGTGTTGGTAGCACTGGAAAAAAATCGTTTATTCTTTATCGCAAGATAAATGGTAGACCTGAACGTATAATCCTTGGGCGCTATCCAGATTTGACCATAGAGCAAGCAAGAGGCAAAGCTTCAGAGCTAAATGCTGATATTGCCAAAGGAAAAAGCCCGGCTGACCTGCTACGTGAAGCAAAGCGGGAAATGACGCTGGATGATTTATTCAACGAATACATGGCGCGTCGAGCAGCCTTTAACAAGCGGCCAGATAAACCTAAAGCGACATATCGTCTTTATTTGACGGGATGGGGAAAACGAAAACTTTCAACAATCAAGCATGAGGAAGTTGACCGGCTTCATAAAAAGATTGGGCGAGAAATTGGGATTGTTACAGCCAATATTGTTTTGAAACTGCTGCACGTGATGTTTAACAAAGCAATCAATGAATGGCGGATATGGAAAGGTGAAAATCCTGCCCATGGAATAGCTAAATTTCCAGAGCAATCGCGCGATCGATTTCTACAATCCGACGAATTGCCACGATTTTTCCAAGCAGTCGCAGAGGAAGAAAATGAAACCATCCGGGATTACGTGCTAATGTCATTATTGACCGGTGCAAGACGCTCAAATGTACTGGCTATGCGCTGGCAGGATATCAATTTTGAACGTGCAGAATGGCGCATTCATGAAACAAAGAATGGTACACCTCAGACAGTAACACTTTCACCTGAGGCAATAGAGATCCTGAGTAATAGGAAATCGTCAGATAACGGTGTATTTGTTTTTCCTGGTATTGGTAAGATTGGGCACTTAATGGAGCCTAAAAAGGGCTGGAAACGCATCCTAGAGCGTGCAGGAATAGATAATTTACGCATTCATGATTTAAGGCGGACGCTTGGAAGCTGGCAAGCAAAAACAGGCGCATCACTGGCGATTATAGGGAAATCACTTAATCACAAAAACCAAAACACAACAGCCATCTACGCAAGACTTGATCTTGATCCAGTAAGGGTTAGTGTGAATACAGCGACTAGTGCAATGCTAGCAGCGGCAGGATTGAAAGATGGTGCGGATGTAGTTCAATTCAAGAAAAAGTAAAATTCTGGTTAGTTTGATGGAATTAACATCGTA
>CAZKPL010000013.1:2627-55806 GCA_964554625.1 uncultured Nitrosomonas sp.
GACTAAATCTAAAGATTATATAACGAGCGCTTTCATGAGTAAGTTGTTTAAGCTGAAAGAATGGCTGACTTTGGCAGATGCTGCTCAGCATTTAACAATCGTGTTTGGTGAGGATGTTACCGAAGCTGATCTACTGCGATTTGCTTTAGATGGGCATTTAAAGCTTTCTGTTAATTTTGTTAATCATGCAAAAGCAAAACCCGGACGGATCGTTTCTTGGGAAGAGACAGAGTGGTTTATGTGTTCACCCATCGTCACTACACCGATAAAAAATCAAGAGCGCGATAAAACACCAGAAACAATCTTTAGCTGCCCTCCAAAATTAAAGGCTCTTTTGGAAGAAATGTCACCGGAAGATAGATTAGAGCAGGTGTGTTTTATGAAAAGCCTAAAAATTGATGACGAGCGATTTCTAAATATGGGTAATGAAGTGGAAACTATCATGGGAGTGTGGGATTTACCTATGATTGGCACTGAACGACTCGATATTGAGCATGCATATCAGAATTTAACAGGTGGCCCAGCCGTGACCCTGCAAAGTATAGACGGCGCATTTGTGCAAAATTCCCATGAACAAATGTATCAACTTCAAGAGAGTTTCGACGACAACGAATTTCAATCTGGTTCACAAGCTGGGCTTGAGCAGTTGAAGGCAAAGATAGTGAACGAAAAAATTAAAAAGCCTGAGGCAAACAGATTGCTGAACCAACACAAGGAAGAACGAAAGAAATATCTTGAAGCGAGAAAATCAAAACCAAAATATATGGACTATTACCCAGCGAGTGGATTGCCTGAAGACAGCGTTCTGGTTGTCCGCACCGCAGCCTTGCGGGAATTTGAACGGAAGATAACTGAGACGGAAGAGCAAGTTTCAGAAAAACCGTTATCAACTACCGAACGTAACTCTTTACTCACTATTATCGGTCTTATAGTAAAAGATGGCTATGGGGATGACTTAAGAAAACCATATACATTAGCCAAGGAAATTCAAAAAACTGCTGATTTGCTGAGTATCAAAATAAGTGACGATACGATAGCCAGTAAACTCAAAGATGCCAAAAAAGTTTTAGATGAAAAACATGAATAAAATCAGTTATGATCATCCGAAATCGGGTTACAGAAATCCAAGTTAGGACTATGCATTAACACCCTTATCTAATATTTCCCTCGAAAGCTTCACTTTATCAATCAAATACGAGGGAATATCTTGAACACAAAAACTGCATTCGCAACAATTCTAAACAATCAATCTACCGATCCACTACTTACCCCATCTGAAGCGGCTGCATATATTGGTGTAACTGAAAATACACTCAGCGTTTGGCGGTGTGTCGGGCGCTATAACATTCCGTTTGTGAAAGTTGGGCGGCTGGTGAAATATCGTAAATCAGCGCTTGATGCTTTTCTTGATCGCCGTACTATCGGTGGTGAGGCATGAGCTATGCAAAGAAAATCAATTTCTAGCAGGAAACAAATCAGTTCATCAGAAAAAAGTACTGGAATTTCTTGGTGGTTTTTATGAATAAGAAGTTTAAAAAACCTCCAGAGAATTTCACTGGAGGTTTTTCCCGGATTCCACATGCTGTAATGGATAGCGAAGCATTCATAGGATTAACTGACCACGGTAAATCGCTTTTGTTTGCTTTGATGCGGCAAATCAATGGAAGTAACAATGGAAGGCTGCAATTAACCAATAAATGGCTTGCTGCAAAAGGCTGGCGGTCGGTTTCGATAAATAAAAAAGCAATAACAGAACTTATTGAACGCGGCTTGATTGTTACCACAAGATTGGGCGGGCTGAATGCGGGTTGTAACTGGTATGCAGTGACGTGGTTACCAATTAGCAATTTTATTGGGCTGGATATTTCAGCTAATACATTCAAGAGGGGTTGCTGGGCCGATTGTAAATTACCACCAACCGGACGTCGTAAGCCACCACAAAAACAAAAAAAGTCTTCCGATAGCCGGAATAGTATCGTTCCGATAAGCGGAACAGCGAACGAATCCACTATTCTGGTAGCCGGAACGAGAGCAGAACTTTTTCCTTACCCTGCTATTCCGGTAGTCGGAAACAATGTATCTATGCCATATACCCCACCAGAAAGGAGCAGGGGTAGTAGGCGGATAGTTGGCAGATCACGGAAGGAGGGTATGCAGAATTGACAGTAAATTATCGAGTTTGCCGCAGGTGCAATGTACATTATCTGGATGTTGAATTTCTGCCTTACCGTCAAGCAGGTTATTGCACACTGGAATGCTCAATAGGCGAACCGCGTGGCATTCCTACAGCCGAGAGCATGGCATGGAAAGATAAAATCTCAGTGTCGTCTCAAAGAAAACGCCACAAGCCAGAGCCAATGAATGATATGCAGGCCGGGGCTTGGAGGTTTGACATGGGACATTATCCACCAGCCTAAAGGCTGGCAGATTGAGAACTGGAGAACGGAACACGAGAAAGGAGCATTGAGGCGCATTTAAGGCGCAAAAGAAAAAATGCTATCTGTGCATAATGCTTTATTTAATAAATACTTCAAATAGAACAATCATGAGCATTAATAAAAAACCCAAAACCACCACAAATAAAGATGCAAGAGCACTCAAGGTCAATTTGAAAGAAGGTGAAAACCAAGAGCGTAAGTTGGCTGAGGTTAAATTATCACCTACTATCATGAATACCATAATAACGCAGGCATTCACCAAACCTCTTGTAGGTGATATAGACCTGGAAGAAGCAGTAACGGTAATGAACGAAAAAGCTAAGAAGATTAATAACGGTGATTTAAGTGAACTTGAAGCAACACTTGCGGCGCAAGCAGTTTCATTAAATTCAATATTTAATGTGATGGCAAAGCGGTCAGCAGATAATATAGGGCATTATTTAAAAACAGTAGAAATCTATTTGCGCCTGGCACTGAAAGCACAAGCGCAATGCGTCCGCACTATTGAAGTTTTGGCAGCAATCAAAAACCCACCAATTGTTTATGCTAAACAAGCCAATATTGCCCAAGGGCACCAGCAAATAAACAACAACTCATCTCCTACGCACGCAGGAAAAACAATTAATTCTTCAAACGAACTATTAAGCGAGATTAATCATGCGACACTGGACACCCGAGGAACGATTGAAACAGGCAGAGTTAATCAGGAATTGGCAGCCATGGAAACAGTCAACGGGAGCAAAAACACCTGAAGGAAAAGCCAGATCAAGCCAGAATGCTTATAAGCATGGATTAAGCAAACTACAAAAGGAATTACGGAAATTATTAAAACAACAAAAACAGTTTCTTGAAGGGATTGGATCGTAATAATTTACAGATAGATTATCGATAAGATCACGAAGAATAACAACGAAAAGAAGAAGAGATACAAGTGTTTGAACAGGCATTTAAAAATATAGACGACATACTGCACAAAGATGCAGGTTGTAGCAGCGAACTTGATTATATAGAGCAAACTTCCTGGATACTGTTCTTGAAATATCTGGATGATTTAGAAAAAGACAGGGCCACCGCAGCTGAACTTACAGGCAAAATGTACACTAGTCTCATTGCGCCTGAATATCAGTGGAATGTGTGGGCAATGCCAAAAACCGAGGAAGGCAAACTTGATCACCACAAAGCATTGACCGGTGACGACCTCAAAGACTTTGTTGATCATAAACTTTTCCCTTATCTCAAAAAGTTTAAAACCGAAGCTGCTAGGGCCGATACCCTTGAATACAAAGTCGGTGAGATTTTCAATGAACTGAGAAACCGTTTACAGAGTGGCTACAACTTGCGCGAAGTCATTAACCGCATTGATGAACTGCGCTTCAGAACCCATGCTGAAAAGCACGAGATGAGCCACCTCTATGAAGACAAAATCAAGAATATGGGCAATGCCGGGCGTAACGGAGGAGAATACTACACCCCCCGCCCTTTGATTAAAGCCATTGTCAAAGTAATTGCGCCCAAAATTGGCAACACAATTTATGATGGTGCAGCAGGTAGTGCAGGCTTCTTATGTGAAGCATTTGAATATTTAAAGTCAAGCAAGAACCTCAGCACCAACGACACCGAGATACTTCAAAAGAAAACCTTTTACGGCAAAGAGAAAAAATCACTGGCATATATCATTGGTATTATGAACATGATTCTGCACGGGGTGGAAGCTCCTAACATTGTTCATACCAATACCCTTGCCGAGAACCTGGCCGATATACAGGAAAAAGACCGTTATGATGTGGTGCTGGCCAATCCACCTTTTGGCGGTAAAGAACGCGCTGAAGTACAACAAAACTTTCCCATCAAAACAGGTGAGACTGCTTCATTGTTCTTGCAGCATTTCATCAAGATACTGAAAGCAGGTGGTAAAGCCGGTGTAGTCATTAAAAATACCTTTCTGAGCAATACTGATAATGCCAGCATCAGTTTACGCAAGCTCTTGTTGGAAAACTGCAATCTGTATACGGTGTTGGATTTGCCGGGGGGAACGTTTACCGGTGCTGGTGTGAAAACCGTCGTACTGTTTTTTGAAAAAGGTGCGCCTACCCAGAAAGTATGGTTTTATCAACTGAACCTGGAACGCAACTTGGGTAAAACCAACCCACTGAACGAAGCCGATTTAGCCGAATTTGTGGCACTCCAGAAAACCTTTGCTGATAGCGAAAACTCTTGGACGATTAATGTTAATGACATAGATCAAACAACCTTTGATCTCAGTGTCAAGAATCTCAACAAAAAGGAAGAGACTGTCTTACGCCAACCGCAGGAAATATTAAGAGAAATAAAAGCGTTGGATGAAGAGAGCGCCAAAATATTAAACTCAATTTTGGAACTGGTATGAAGCAAGGTTGGGAAGTAAAAAAGCTGGGAGATATTTGTGATGTTGTCGGTGGAGGAACTCCATCGAAACGAAACCATAAATTTTATGGAGGGAATATTTTATGGGCAACCGTTCGAGATATGAAGGGCGATCTAATTAAAGATACTGAATATAAAATCACTGAAGATGCTGTTAAAAGTTGTTCAACCAATATTATTCCAAAAGGTAATGTGATTATTGCAACACGAGTAGGGCTTGGAAAAGTATGTTTAATTGAGAATGATACTGCAATAAATCAAGATTTAAGAGGAATTATCCCAAAGAAGAAATCCTTTGTCTCTGCTGCTTATTTGTTTCAATGGTTTAAAAGCATTTCTCACTTAATAATTGAAGAAGGAACTGGTGCAACTGTACAGGGCGTTAAACTTCCCTTTATCAAAGATTTGCCAATCCCACTTCCCCCACTCCCCGAGCAACAACGCATCGTAGCCATCTTAGAGGAGTGCTTTGCCGCCATAACCAAGGCAAAAGCCAATGCCGAACAAAACCTTAAAAATGCCAAAGACTTTTTTGAGAGTTATTTGCAATCTGTTTTTGAAAATAAAGGTGAGGGTTGGGAAGAGAAGAAAATACAAGAAGTATGTGCTGAAATATTTGCGGGCGGTGATACACCAAAAGATAATTTCTCTAAAGAGAGAAATGAAAAATATAAGATACCAATTTTTGCGAATGCAATAAAAGATAATGGACTTTATGGCTTTACAGATATTGCAAGAGTTAAAGAGCCATCAATAACAATTGCAGCAAGAGGTAGTGGCACTGGGCATACAGAAATAAGATATGAACAATTTTTGCCAATAGTAAGACTTATAGTATTAATTCCTAATTTATCATTGGTCACTTTAGAGTATTTGAAACACTCAATTGATAATTTGGAAATATTTAGAAGTGGAAGTGCGATACCGCAACTCACTGTTCCAATGATTAAAGAATATAAATTACCATTACCACCTTTATCCGAACAACAAATCATTGTCCCCAAGCTAGATGCCCTCAGTGCCCAAACCAAAAAACTAGAAACCATTTACCAACAAAAAATAAATGATTTGGAAGAACTGAAAAAATCCATCCTTCAAAAAGCATTTAGCGGCGAATTAAGAACAGAAGAAGCAGTTTTATGAACAATCAACAACTGATTGAACTGCTAACCGAATTAGTCAAACAGCCCAACGAAAGCGAATGGGTAGAGTTTAAGCTGAACTTTCATTCTCCCGAAGAAATCGGAGAACGCCTATCGGCGCTATCAAATGGTGCTTGTATCCACAATCAGCCTTTTGGCTATTTGGTTTTTGGCGTAGAAGATAAGACTCATCTCATTAAGGGTACTACTTTCAAGGCAAAATCACACGCAAAAGGAAATGAAGATCTTGAACATTGGTTGGCTACACGCTTAAACCCAAGAATTGATTTTACAGTTTATGAATTTGATTACGATTCTAGCCGTCATATATCTATTTATGTGATTCCTGCAACCAAGAATCGACCCGTTGAGTTTTTGCATCAAGCCTATATCCGCATTAATACCGTTACCCGGAAACTAAATGAATTTCCAGAAAAACAAGCTAAGATTTGGAAAAAAGATACTACGCCATTTGAAAAGGAAATTGCAAAAGACAATTTAAATGCATCCGATATCACCAAATTTCTAAGTACAGAGACCTATTTTGATTTGATGAAACTACCTTATCCATCTAATCAAGAGGCAGTGATTGAGAAATTTATAGAAGATGGGTTAGTTGCCAAAAGTAAAGGCTACGCTATCACAAAATTGGGTGCATTACTTTTTGCCAAACAATTAAAAGACTTCGAAAGTGTAGAAAGAAAATCGGTGCGGGTAATAGTTTACAAAGGTAAAAACAAAGTAGAAACCGAAAGAGAGCAAATCGGCGGTAAAGGTTATGCTTTAGGTTTTGAAGGATTAGTAGAATGGATCAATAGCCAATTACCTGCCAATGAAGAAATCGGCAAGGCATTGAGAAAAGAAACTCGAATGTATCCTGAAATAGCCATTAGAGAATTAGTTGCCAATGCACTTATTCATCAAGATTTGACAGAAAAAGGCTTTCCGATGGTGGAGATTTTTGCCGATAGAATTGAAATATCGAATCCCGGAAGGCCCTTAGTAACACCCGATAGATTTATTGATGCCTACCTTTCCCGGAATGAAAAATTGGCTGATTTAATGCGTAGGATGGGTTTTTGTGAAGAGAAGGGTAGCGGATTAGATAAAGTGATATTTTACAATGAGTTATTCCAACTTCCACCCATTTATGTAGTTGTTGCCGAGAATAGAACAAAGATAACAATGTATAGCTACAAGACGCTGAATGATTTAGATAAAAAGGAAAAAATAAGAGCATGTTATCAACATGCTTGTTTGAAATATGTTTCAAATGAAAAGATGACCAATCAATCTTTAAGAGAAAGATTCAAAATTGAAGATCAAAATGCAGCTATTGCTTCCAGAATTATCGGAGTTGCGCTGAGAGCTGGCGTAATAAAAGAAGATGACCCAGAAAGTAAATCCAGAAAATTTAAAAGCTATATACCAATATGGGCATAGGTTTTTATTTGATGGTTATTTGATATGAGTGCTTTATTATAGAAATAACTTGCTGATAAAAAACAGTTTTTTTATTTGATGGTTATTTGATGAATTGTTAAAAAGAACAAAATGAACGAAGCAGAAACAAGAGCGGAACTCATCGATCCAAAATTAAAAGCATGTGGCTGGAGCGTTGTAGAAGGCTCTAAAATCCTTCGTGAATGCCCCATTACAGCAGGCAGAATTCAAACCGGTGGCGTAAGAGCTAAGAAACTCACTGCTGATTATGTGTTGGTCTATAAAGGTATCAAACTGGCAGTCATAGAAGCCAAAAGCGATGAATTGGAAGTGGGCGAGGGTGTAGCACAAGCCAAACAATATGCCGAGAAATTGAATTTAGAAACTACCTACTCCACCAACGGTAAAGCCATTTATAGCATCTGCATGAAAACAGGTGCAGAAGGTTTAGTTGACGATTACCTGACTCCCGAAGAGCTTTGGAATAAAACCTTTGCGGTTCAGAACGAGTGGAGAGATAGATTTTCTGCCATTCCGTTTGAAGATAAAAGCGGCACTTGGCAACTTCGCTACTATCAGGAAATAGCCATTAACAATGCCCTGGTAGCCATAGCCAATCATCAGGAACGCATTTTATTAACGCTTGCCACAGGCACCGGAAAAACGGCTATTGCTTTTCAAATTGCCTGGAAATTGTTTCAAACCCGGTGGAACTTAAAACGTGACGGCAACCGCAGACCCAGAATATTATTTTTAGCTGACAGAAACATTTTAGCTGATCAGGCTTACAACGCATTTTCATCGTTTTCAGAAGATGCTTTGGTACGGATAAAACCCAATGAAATAAGGAAGAATGGTAGTGTGCCCACCAACGGCAGTATTTTCTTTACCATTTTTCAGACCTTTATGAGCGGAACAGATAAGGACGGCAAGCCTGCTCCTTACTTTGGGGCATATCCTCCCGATTATTTCGATTTTATTGTGATCGATGAGTGTCACAGAGGGGGAGCGAATGACGAAAGTAATTGGCGCGGCATTTTAGAATATTTTTCCCCTGCCGTTCAGTTAGGACTAACTGCAACCCCCAAGAAAGAACAGAACATTAATACCTATAAGTACTTTGGGGAGCCGGTTTATATCTACTCACTTAAAGAAGGCATTAATGATGGCTTTCTTACCCCCTTCAAAGTAAAGCGCATTAAAACGACGTTGGATGATTATATCTATACCAGCGATGACCAAATCATTGAAGGTGAGATAGAAGAAGGTAGGCTTTACACTGAACCTGACTTCAATAAAATAATTGAGATAAAAGAACGAGAAGCCAAGCGTGTCCAGATATTCATGGACGAAGCCAACCGGAACGAAAAGGCGATAATTTTTTGCGCGACACAAGATCATGCTGCCGCTGTGCGTGATTTAGTGAACCAAAACAAGCAAAGCAGTAATCCGAATTATTGTGCTCGTGTGACTGCCAATGATGGTGAAATCGGTGAACAGTTTTTAAGAGAATTCCAAGATAACGAAAAAACAATTCCGACCATACTGACCACATCGCAAAAACTGTCAACGGGAGTCGATGCCAGAAACATACGCAACATTGTTTTAATGCGACCGATTAACTCAGTGATAGAGTTTAAGCAAATTGTGGGTAGAGGCACGCGGCTGTTTGATGGTAAAGAGTTTTTTACCATTTATGATTTTGTAGATGCCTACCATCATTTTTCCGATCCTGAATGGGATGGAGAACCAATAGAAGAAGAGCTTTGTGACAAATGCAGTCAAAATCCATGTAGTTGCGAATATGTGCCGCCTAAGCCGTGTAAGGTTTGCGAGAAACGACCTTGTGAATGTGAAAAGGAAGAGCCGCAACCATATCCTAAATGCAACCAAAAACCTTGTGTTTGCAAAAAGAAAGTAAAAATAAAACTAAAAGATGGCAAAGAGCGTGAAATACAGCACATGATTTCTACTTCGTTCTGGAGTAGTAATGGCAAGCCTATTTCAGCCGAAGAATTTCTGAATAATCTATTTGGTGAATTGCCTAACCTATTTAAGAGCGAAGAAGAATTACGCGCTATTTGGAGCAATCCGATTACACGCAAAATATTGTTGGAAAAGTTGGATGATGTCGGGTTCGGTAGGGAAGAACTGGCAACACTGCAAAAACTCATTGATGCAGAGAAAAGTGACCTCTTTGATGTTTTGGAATACGTAATTAACAGTGACATTAAGCCAATGACAAGGGAAGAACGTGCAACAGCAGCAGAAGCAACTATCTTTGCTCAACTTAATGACAAACAAAAAGAGTTTATAGAATTTGTATTAAGCAAGTATATTGAAACTGGAGTGGAAGAACTTGATCAGGAGAAATTACCGACTTTGCTGATAAACAAATATCAGTCGTTAGAGGATGCCAAAGAAATGTTAGGGGAAGTTGGCAATATCAGTTCGTTGTTTATTGAGTTTCAGAAATATTTGTATTTAGAGAAAGTGGCGTAATTTTGGATTTAGTTTTTAGACTTACGTACGATCTCGTTGACTAATTTTTCACTTATCCTGCCATCAATAGACACCGAAGTGCTTAGAGGATGATTGTTAGAACGGTCTCTTATTTAACATCGCTATGCAATTTCCAATATTTTATTGGATGCTATAAAGACATGATTTATTTAACTAAAGCTTCTTCATGTATTAATTAAGGTCTATCCATTATAATGGAACGAAAATTGATTGAGGACTTTCTGAATTCAATCTACCATAAAATTCAATTGCATAATCATCTGTCATTCCAGCAATAAAATCACAGATTACTCGTTTTTTCTCAACCTCGTTAGGCGCAGTATCATGTAATTCTTTAAAATCTTCTGGTAACAAGGATGCCCCCCCATCATCAAGTGTATTAAATAGCTCTCTAACTATTTGATACCCCCTGAACTCAGCTACCTTCAGTCTCGATGATTGAATAAGCTTCTCATAAGTATAGTTTTTTAATGTTTCTACTGAAGAAAAAACATTTTCTGAAAAAATTACCTTTGAGAATGGTGGTGCATCCGGATTCCACGTACATTCAATTCCATTTATGAACTTATCTACCAGACCTGAAGTTAATTGATTTCTTCTGTATCCGTTTTTTGATACCAAAAGGGAAGTATTGTATGAGTCGACTGCTTGTCTTGCTACTGAAAAATACTTGGCATCGTCGGTTTCTGCGTTAGCAAGATCAGTTTGGATCTTTTCTATTGGAAAAAGACCTGCTTCAAAAAATAATCCAAATAGCTCATTTCCTGCATCACGCCAAGTGAAAGAGGAACCAAGCTTTTTGCTTACTTTTTTTGCTACTGCTGTCATTAGGTTTTGATTAAGAGAATCGTTAAGAATCTCCATCGGAGAAAGAAATTCTGCTTTAAGGGCATCCTCCAGATCATAAGTGGAGTAAGCTATATCATCAGCCACATCCATAATTTGGCACTCAATAGTTTTAAATTCCTTTTTATAACCAGAAGCACCTATAACGCTTTTCTTTATTTTTTTTACTAACTTTTCTTCTGATTTGTAATATCCCTTGATTAAATCACAATCAAGTGGCTTTGATTTTTTGGGGAAATGTATTGGTATTACTCGATCGTATTTAAGTACCGCGGCTAAAGTTCTATACGTTAAATTCAATCCAATTCTTGTGTCGCTACCTTTGGGGCCAGAGAATGGATTTATGACTGCCCCCTTTTTTTCTAATCTTGCTAGAATTCTAAGTGTCTGAGCGTTTCCTTCAAAACCTCCAAAATCACGCATACATTCGTCAAGAGCTTTTTCTCCATTATGACCAAATGGAGGATGCCCAAGATCATGAGCGAGTCCGGCAAACTCCACTAAATCCAAATCGATCTTATCTGATTGATTATTATCTTTTAATATTGTCTGGTTTATACGTATTGCAATAGATTTTGCGATTTGGGCTACTTCTAGAGAATGGGTGAGCCTATTTCTAAAAAAGTCTGACTCCAGACCAGGGAAGAGTTGCGTTTTTCCTTGAAGACGGCGAAAAGCTGGAGAGTGGATAAGACGAGCAAAGTCTCGCCTAAAGGGAGAGCGTAGCTGTAAACTGTCTTTTGTTTGGTGAATATCATTTTCTCGAGAATAATCCTTTTCAGAATAAAGCAAGGACTTTCTCCTAATTAAGCAACTGCTTTATTTTTCTCTTGCTTTTTACTTGATACATTAGTTGTTTTTTTTAATTTAGCCCCAGGTATAGGAAACAATTTATTTTTTAGCAGGAAAACGTAAATTTCATCCATCCGACTCATTCTTTCATATGTAACTTTATTTGCTTCTTCAAATACTTTTATCAGATCATTATTCTTATCCATAGCTATAGCCTCTTTATAGAATAGTTATTAATCGTTATATGAGTAATATAGTATTTATTGTTTTTTTTGATTGCTCCTTCGAATCTACAAGTGATAATAAGAACAGAGCACTCTATCATAGATATAAAATTTCTGTATTACAATCTCCAAAGCAATACAACAAAAATCAAAAGTCGATTATCAATTCTGCAAATGCTAAAGGATAAAATAAGACAGGCTTATGCGTTTCTAAAGATGAAGTCAGTTATTCGAAATAACGAAATAATCTCACACTTTCAGATAGCTTTCTCAATTGAAGCTAACAATCACTAATTAAGTGATATTACAATTGTTTAGCTTCCTATCTGACATTCTTAACTTAATCGCTAAATACTTTTATTAATCAAATAAAGTAGCAATATGGTAGCAACGCGATATACTTGGTTAATTAAACAAAGATATAAGTATTTGTTTTTATTGGCGCCCTAGAGACGAATCGAACGTCCGACCTACCCCTTAGGAGGGGGTCGCTCTATCCACTGAGCTACCAGGGCGAAGCCCGTATTTTACGCTATTATGTGGAGATGGATAAACAGAAACTGCTCCCAGCTCAAAACGCTGCTGCCCAGCAAAAATTACCGCAAGCCGTGGTGGTGCTCGGGCTGGTCAGTTTTTTCAATGATTTTGCTTCCGATATCGTCGCGCCGCTTATTCCGATTCTGCTGGCGTCTGTGTTGGCAGCCGGACCAGTGGCATTGGGTCTGATCGAGGGCATAGCCGATGCGCTGGCCAGCTTGCTGAAGCTCTGGTCAGGGCGGCATTCTGACCTGATGGGTGGGCGCCGCAAAAAACTGACCTTAGCGGGCTATGTTTTGTCGAATACTGCCCGTCCCTTGCTGGGATTGGCTGTTTCCTGGCCAGTCGTGCTGCTGCTGCGCAGCATCGATCGCGTCGGCAAAGGAATACGCGGCGCACCGCGCGATGCGCTGGTGGCCGATGCCACGCCTTCGCATATGCGCGGTTACGCATATGGTTTTCATCGTGCACTGGATAATGGCGGCGCGCTAGCAGGAAGCCTCACTGCGGCAGCGATACTCGCCTGGTCAGGGCTGGATCTGATCGAAGTGATTTTATGGTCTGCGCTACCGGGTTTGGTTGCAGTGCTGCTGATGGGTGTAGGTATCAAGGAAGAAAGCAAGAGCAACATAGCGAAAACAAAAGACGCCTTACCCGAATCCTTGCCCTCCTTGCGCTGGTCATTATTATCTTTGCCGATACGGCGTTATCTCCTGGTGCTGACGCTCTTCACCTTTGCGCGCGCCTCTGAGACGTTCATTCTGTTGCTGGGGTATCAACTTGGCATTGGCGTAGTGGAGTTGCTGCTGATCTGGTCTGCCATCAGTCTCGCCAAAACCATGACCTCGACCACCGGCGGGAAACTGGCTGATCGTTATGGGCGCGGCAGTTTGATGTTGATCGGTTGGGGGGCGTTTGCAGTATCGTTTCTGCTGCTGGGTATGGTGACCAGCAGTAGCGGATTATGGCTGGTCAGTATTTTTTACGGCTTGTTTATTGGCATGAGCGAAGGGGCTGAGCGTGCGCTGATCAGTGATTATGCCAGCCCAACTGAACGAGGCACCGCCTTTGGCTGGTATCATCTGGCAGTTGGCTTGGCAGCCATCCCTGCTGGCGTGCTGTTCGGCTCCCTGTGGCAGTTTCATAGCGCCTCGCTGGCATTCTTTTTTGCCGGCGGGCTCGCTGCCCTGGCAGCACTATTGCTGCGGCTATGGGCTTGGCCAGCTCATCACGATACGCTATCGAATTAAGTAGATGACTTTAGCAGCACCAGCACGGCGCCACTGCCGCCATGTTCAGGATTTGCCTGGCAAAACGCCAGTACGTCACCGCGTTGTGCGAGCCAGCTTCCCACGCGCGACTTCAGCACGGGTTCGCCGTTTTTTGAGCTCAATCCCCGTCCATGAATGACACATACGCAGCGGGCGCTGTAACGGCCGCACTCATCAAGAAATGCTGCCAGTGCATAACGCGCCTGATCCCGTGTCATGCCATGTAAATCCAGTTCAGCCTGAATCTTCCAATGACCGCGCCGCAATTTGCGCAAAATCTGGCGGGATAAGCCAGGGCGCAGGTAAGACCATTCATCACCTTGCTGGATTTCTAATGAAAGATGATCTGACAGCGTATCCTTGGTAACAGGTGCTTCAACAGCAGGTCGGGCAATGGGGCGGGATGGCCTGGGCCGGTGAATGGCCTGGTTGGACGGCGAAAGCGGGACGACATCCCGCATCGCCTCACGAAACAAGACAGCTTCTTCGTCGATATTTTTTTGATCGGATGTCGTTACTTTTTTACCTCGCTTCACTTCAAATCTTCGAGATACTTTTCTGCATCCAGCGCGGCCATACAGCCAGTTCCGGCACTGGTCACCGCCTGACGATAGACATGATCCTGCACGTCGCCGGCAGCAAACACACCGGTAATGCTGGTCGCGGTGGCATTGCCTTCATTGCCGCCCTGGGTAACGATATAGCCATTTCTCATGTCCAGTTGCCCCTCGAACAGATCGGTATTGGGCTTGTGCCCAATGGCAATAAAAACACCGCGCACATCCAGCGTGCGGGTGACATCATCCTGCGTATTCTTAATACGAATGCCGGTCACACCCGATTCATCACCGAGCACCTCATCCGGCACATGATTGAGCGCTAACGTGATATTGCCGTTTTCTACGCGATGCATCAGTTTATCGATCAGAATTTTTTCCGAACGGAATTTATCGCGCCGGTGCACCACCGTCACGTTGCGGGCGATATTGGAAAGATACAACGCTTCTTCGACAGCGGTATTGCCGCCGCCGATCACGGCAACATCCTGCCCTTTATAAAAAAAACCATCGCAGGTAGCGCAAGCTGATACGCCCTTGCCCATGTAGGCTTCCTCGGAAGGCAATCCCAGGTATTTGGCGGAAGCGCCGGTGGCGATGATCAGAGCATCGCAAGTGTAGGTACCTTGATCGCCTATCAGAACAAAAGGCTTTTCTGTCAGCTTAGCGGTATGAATATGATCGAAAATAATTTCAGTTTGGAAGCGCTCCGCATGTTTCTGGAAACGCTCCATCAATTCCGGTCCTTGCACGCCTTGCACATCAGCCGGCCAATTATCGACATCGGTGGTTGTCATGAGCTGACCGCCTTGAGCCAGTCCCGTAATGATGACGGGATTAAGATTGGCGCGCGCCGCATAGATCGCGGCAGTATAGCCTGCCGGGCCAGAACCAAGAATAAGTAGTCGGGAATGTTTAGTTGTCATATTTTAGTGTTAATGAAAAATAATTTAAGATTTTTGTTCAAGAACAACAGTGTACTCGTAAATATCCAGTACTTCTGTTGCTGACTGACCTCTTTTGCGGGCGATCATCAGCAAGCGCTCGGAGGGTTTTTTGTCGTTGAGTAGCAGATCGGTCTCATTCAGTGCTTCATCAGGAAAATACATCTGGGTGGTCAAATTTACATAACCCGTTTTGGCTACCTTGAAATGAATATGCGGCGGCCGCATCCAGCTTGGGGACGCGGGATATGAGCCCGGCATGACGGTTTTGAAGTGAAACTCGCCATGCTCATCAGTCAACACGATCGCCCAGCCCTGAAAATTGGGATCCAGCGGTGCCGGATTAGGGTCGCGCGGATGACGATAACGTCCCTTTGCATTCGCCTGCCAGATTTCGACAGTCGCGTGAGGTACAGGCTGTCCCTGGCTATCCAGCACGCTTCCTCTGACGAGGATGAGTTTGCCTTCAGCCACGCCATCACGGCCTTGCACTTGCGTCAAGTCGAAGTCTTTATCATCCTGTGGTGTGACAGGATAAAACGGCCCCTCCGTTTCAGGGGGGGTAGGGAGGAGGAGTGCTTTAGCCAGACTTTCTTCCGCGGTAAACGCGCCTGCTATACCAATCATGCCCAATCTAAGCAGTTTTCTTCTGGGTAAGCTCTTCATCCTCATCTCCTCAGGTCAGATTAATCACCTGCAAGTAGTTTAAATTGGTTCGACCTGGGCAGTTGAATACCGTTCCTATAATTTCTGCTCCACCCAGGCGCTTACGCTTGCCAGCGCGGCAGGCAGCTTGTCAGGCAGGGTGCCGCCAGCTTGCGCCATGTCTGCGCGCCCGCCACCTTTGCCGCCCACTTGCTGCGCGACATAATTGATCAGTTCACCGGCTTTTATTTTCGCTGTCAGATCGTCGGTCACGCCGGCAATGAGCGTCACTTTGCCAGTTTCGGTCGTTGCCAGCACGACAATGCAGGGTTGGAACTTGTCCTTGAGTTTGTCCATGGTTTCGCGCAGTGTTTTGTTGTCCGCTCCTTCCAGCTTGACGGCCAGCACTTTCGCACCTTTGACTTCGCGCATTTGCTCGCCGAGTTCACCGCTTTGCAGCGTAGCCAACTTTGATTTCAATGCGGACAGTTCTTTTTCAAACGCCTTCTTCACTTGCTGCAAATGCTGAATCGCCATCGGGATCGCACCCGCTTGCAGGGGCGGCACATTCAGCAGGGAGGCGCTTTTCCTGCGATCTTCCGCCAGCACTTCCACATAATGCATGGCACGATCGCCGGTGCAGGCTTCCACCCGGCGCACGCCTGCCGCCACGCCGCTTTCGGAGAGGATCTTGAATAGCCCGATATCGCCGGTACGCTTGACATGAGTGCCGCCGCACAATTCCCGAGAAGAGCCGATATCCAGTACCCGTACTTCGTCGCCATATTTTTCCCCAAACAGCATCATGGCACCGACTTTTTTCGCTTCATCGATCGCCATCACACGCGCCTGGCATTCGCTATTGACGAGGATCTCGGCATTCACGATTTCTTCCACCCGCCGGATTTGCTGCTCGCTCATCGGTTCGTTATGCGAGAAATCGAAACGCGTGCGCTCATGATCCACCAGTGAGCCTTTCTGCTGCACATGACTGCCCAATACTTCACGCAATGCCTTATGCAGCAAATGGGTCGCGGAATGATGGCGCGCCGTGCGCATCCGCGCCAGCGGATCGACTTTTGCTATGACGGCATCGCCCACTACCAAGCGGCCGCTGCTTAACAAGCCCTTGTGCCCGAACACGTTTGCCTGAATTTTCTGCGTGTCGGCTACCACGAACGTGCCGTTTGCCGCCAGCAGTTCACCGCAATCACCGACCTGGCCGCCTGACTCCGCGTAGAAAGGGGTACGATCAAGCACGATCACTGCTTCCTCATTGGCTTCGATAAATCCCACCTGGCTGCCTTGCCGGTATATTGCCAGTATGCGCCCTTCCTGTTGCAGGCTGTCATAGCCATAAAATTCGGTAGGGATGCCGTGATATTCCACGCCACCTTGCATGGTGAATTTGCCTGCCGCGCGTGCACGCTCGCGCTGGTCTTCCATGGCTTTGTCAAAGCCGGCATAATCGATGCTGATACCGCGTTCGCGGGCAATATCGGCGGTCAGATCGACGGGAAAGCCAAAGGTATCGTACAACCGGAAAACGGTCTCACCGGCCAGCGTGCCGGTGTGCTCGTGCAATGCTGTTTCCAGGACCTGCATGCCGTTTTCCAATGTTTCCGCGAAACGCTCTTCTTCCTGCTTGAGCACGCTGGCAACGCGTTCCTTGGCAGCCACCAGCTCAGGGTAAGCCTGTCCCATTACGTTGACGTCGGCCAGATCATCGACCAGTCGATGAAAGAACGGCGTCTTTTGCTCCAACCGGTAGCCGTGCCGGATGGCGCGCCGGATAATGCGGCGCAGCACATAGCCCCGCCCTTCATTGCCTGGAATGACGCCATCGGTGATCAGAAAAGCGCAGGCGCGGATATGGTCTGCGATCACTTTAAGGGAGTTATTTGATAAATCATGAGTTTGTGTCTCGCGTGCTGCCGCTTTGATCAAATCCTGGAATAGATCGATGTCATAGTTGCTGTGCACCTGCTGCATTACGGCGGAAATCCGCTCCAGCCCCATGCCGGTATCCACAGATGGTTTCGGCAATGGATGCAAGGTGCCGCTGGCATCACGATTGTATTGCATGAATACCAGATTCCAGATTTCGATATAGCGGTCGCCATCCGCATTGGCTGAACCCGGCGGGCCGCCTGCTACCTCAGGGCCATGATCATAGAATATCTCGGAGCAGGGGCCGCATGGGCCGGTGTCGCCCATCTGCCAGAAATTATCCATGGTGGCAATGCGCACAAAGCGTGATGGCTCGATGCCGACCTCGTTGAGCCAGATATCGGCTGCTTCATCATCCTCTGCATACACGGTCACCCACAGTTTTTCCTGAGGAATTTCCAGCACCTTGGTCAGAAACTCCCAGGCGTACTGAATGGCGTTACGCTTGAAATAATCACCGAAACTGAAATTGCCCAGCATTTCAAAAAAAGTATGATGGCGCGCGGTATAGCCGACATTTTCCAGATCATTGTGCTTGCCGCCTGCCCGTACGCAACGCTGCGAACTGGTCGCCCGCGCATAGGGCCGTTTGTCCTGCCCCAGAAAGACGTCCTTGAACTGCACCATGCCCGCATTCGTGAACAGCAAGGTGGGGTCATTGCCGGGCACGAGCGGGCTGGAGGCGACAATGGCATGGCCATACGACTCAAAGAATTCAAGGAATTTTTGTCTTATTTCACTGCTTTTCATGTTTCTTCCATTTCATGCAACACGTGATTAGATGTCAGTCTTTATACATCTTCATGCGGGCAAGCCAGCACTTGACGGATGATTCCGGCAGAAAATCCTCTTCCTGCCAGAAAGCGCATTTGTTTGCCGCGTTCTTTCAGATTTTCAGGGATCACGCCGAATTTCCTGCGCCAGACTGCGCGCGCTGCCTCTAGCTCGGTACCTTTTAAATCGATCATGGCCGTATCGATCAAATGCTCGGCGATGCCTTTTTCTTTCAGCTCATGGCGGATTCGCTGCAAGCCATATTTGTGCCTGCGGCCATGCAGCACTTGCTCGACCACGCGTTCAGCCGAAAGCAGTCCGCGCTGTTCCAGTGCATCCAGTGCTTCCGACAGCGCTTCGGGTGTCTGGGCGTGCCCGGCCAGTTTCTTTTCCAGTTCTCGCCGCGAATATTCCCGTTTGGCCAGATAGCCCACTGCCAGGGTTTGCAAGCTCGGTTTACTGGTCATTATTCGCCGGATTTGCCGCCTGCTTGAGCAGTTTTAACTGGTTCGGCCAAACCTGCCGCAAGCCGGATTTTCTGCTCGATCTCCTTGGCCATTTCCTTATGTTCTTTCAGATAGTCGCGCACATTATCCTTGCCCTGACCTATTTTTTCACCATTATAGGAATACCAGGCGCCGGCCTTCTCGATCAATTTATGCAATACGCCCAACTCGATGATCTCGCTTTCCCGCGAGATACCCTCGCCATAGAGAATGTCGAAATCAGCCTGCTTGAACGGTGGCGCCACCTTGTTCTTGACGACTTTTACCCGGGTTTCGTTGCCGATCACTTCCTCCCCCTTTTTGATCGCACCAGTACGGCGGATGTCCAGTCGTACTGAAGCATAAAACTTCAATGCGTTCCCGCCGGTGGTTGTTTCAGGATTGCCAAACATTACGCCGATTTTCATGCGTATCTGGTTGATGAAGATTACCATGGTGTTGCTACGCTTGATATTGGCGGTCAATTTACGCAACGCTTGCGACATCAATCTGGCTTGCAGCCCCATCTGCGGCTCACCCATTTCACCTTCAATCTCAGCGCGTGGGGTCAAGGCTGCCACAGAATCCACCACAACGATGTCGACTGAGCCGGAGCGAACCAGCATATCGGTAATTTCGAGTGCCTGCTCGCCATTATCGGGCTGCGAAATCAGCAATTCCTGGATATTGACGCCGATTTTCTTGGCATACTGCGGATCCAGTGCGTGTTCTGCATCAATAAAGGCAGCCGTTCCACCCATTCTCTGCATCTCGGCAATCACCTGCAGCGTCAGCGTGGTTTTACCGGATGATTCAGGTCCATAAATTTCAATGATCCGTCCGCGTGGTAATCCACCCACACCCAATGCAATATCCAGTCCCAGGGAGCCGGTTGAGACTGTCTGGATATCGTTGGCTATATCGCTTGCGTCCATGCGCATGATCGAACCTTTGCCGAACTGCTTTTCAATCTGGGAAAGCGCTGCAGCCAGTGCTTTATTTCTATTCTCGTCCATCTTTTTTCCTGTTAAGAATTCTTCGAATTATCGCATATTCAATACCGGAAGGAAGAAACTTGCAGTAGCCCATTTTATAGTGAATATCTGGGGACTTCGAAAAATCAGTAAAAACTTCAAGTGTATGACTTCCCTGCGATATAATTTGAACACGATCAATATCGACGCCATTCATTTCTTATATTTTTAGCAAAAAAGGGGATAAATCATTCGAATCATTTTGTTAGGTGCCCCGGGCGCGGGAAAAGGCACCCAAGCCAACTATATCAAAGAGCATTTCGGCATTCCGCAAATCTCAACGGGCGATATGCTGCGTAATGCTGTCAAAGCGGGCACGGAGCTTGGCATCATGGCAAAAAAAATCATGGAATCAGGCGGTCTGGTATCAGATGACATCATTATCAATCTCGTCAAAGAGCGCATTGCTGAACCTGATTGTTCCAAGGGTTTTTTGTTTGATGGTTTTCCTCGCACCATTCCGCAGGCAGATGCGCTCAAAGCAGCCAACGTGCAGATCGATTGCGTTGTTGAAATCGATGTGGCTGATAGCGAAATCATCAAGCGCATGTCGGGCCGCCGGATTCACCCCGCTTCAGGTCGCACCTATCATATTGAATTCAATCCATCCAAGGTAGACGGCAAAGATGATGTGACGGGCGAACCGCTGATCCAGCGGGACGATGACCGGGAAGAGACCGTCAGAAAGCGCTTGCAGGTCTACCATGATCAAACCAGACCGCTCATCCAGTACTACTCGCATTGGTCGGCAAGCGGAGAGTCCGGCGCGCCGCGTTATATCAAAATAGCTGGCATGGGCGATGTGGAAGCCATACGTCACAGCATCATGGCATCGCTCACAAATAAACCCAAAAATTTTTTTGAGAAGTTATTGAGTTACTTTCAAAAATAAATAAAAAATAGCAGTGCTAACAATTTGATCAATCAGGAGAAAAAAATCATATGGCAATAAAGAATGCATTCTATGCACAATCTGGCGGGGTAACCGCCGTTATCAACGCCTCGGCAGCGGGCGTCCTGGAGACAGCGCGTGCCCATAGCGACAAGATCGGTAAAGTGTACGCTGGCCGTAATGGCATCATTGGCGCACTGACGGAAGATTTGATTGACACCAGCGCAGAATCCGCTGAAGCGATCAGGGCGCTGCGCCATACGCCTTCTGGCGCCTTTGGCTCCTGCCGTTACAAACTGAAAAGCCTCGAGCAGAACCGGCGGGAATATGAGCGTCTGATCGAAGTCTTCAAGGCGCACGACATCGGTTATTTTTTCTATAACGGCGGCGGAGATTCAGCAGATACCTGCCTGAAAGTATCGCAGTTATCGGACACGCTCGGCTATCCTCTCCAAGCCATACACGTTCCCAAAACGGTCGATAATGACTTGCCGATTACCGATTGTTGTCCTGGATTTGGCTCGGTCGCCAAATACATCGCCGTGTCGACGCGCGAGGCCAGTTTTGATGTCGCGAGTATGGCCAAAACATCTACCAAAGTATTCGTACTGGAAGTGATGGGCCGTCACGCAGGATGGATTGCAGCGGCTGGCGGATTGGCTTCGAGTAAAGACTGCGAGATTCCCATTGTCATCCTGTTCCCGGAAATTACCTTTGATAAAGAAAAATTTCTCGCCAAGGTTGACAGCTATGTCAAGCAGTTTGGCTATTGCTCGGTGGTGGTATCAGAAGGTGTCAAAGGCGCAGATGGCAATTTCCTTTCCGACCAGGGATTACGCGATGCGTTTGGCCATGCGCAATTAGGCGGAGTGGCGCCGGTCGTCGCGAATATCATCAAAGATGGGCTGGGATTGAAGTATCACTGGGGAGTCGCTGATTATCTGCAGCGTGCAGCCCGGCATATTGCCTCCAAAGCTGATGTGGAGCAGGCTTATGCCATGGGTAAAGCCGCTGTCGAATATGCCATTGCCGGGCATAACTCCGTCATGCCAACCATTGAGCGTGTCTCCAATACGCCTTACAGCTGGAAAGTGGGCATGGCTGAATTATCGAAAGTCGCCAATGTAGAGAAAATGATGCCTGCGGACTTTATCACCGACGATGGCTTTGGCATTACAGAAAAATGCCGTGAGTATCTCTCGCCATTGATCGAAGGCGAAGATTATCCTCCTTATAAAAATGGATTGCCCGATTACGTGCGCTTGCAGAATATCGCAGTCGCCAAGAAGTTGGGTGAGTTCAAGCTTTAGCCTCATACAGTTACATTCTGGCGGCAAGAACGTATAAAATAGGCGCTTTTGCTGCTTCTGATTCAAATTAGATGATTGATGCGAAATTTTCAGACCAAATTTCGCATGTTTTTCAGGTGGTCTGGCTTTAATTGGAGTTCTTTATGGCAAATGGTTTAACGATCGCAATTCTCAGTGCGATTCTTGCCCTGGTTTTCAGCGGCATCTGGATCAGGCGTATTTATGCTCAGTCTCCCGGCAATGCACGTATGCAAGAAATCGCTGCTGCCGTTCAAGAAGGTGCATCGGCTTATCTCAAGCGCCAATACATGACGATTAGTATGGTGGGTGTGATTCTATTTCTTGCCGTGGGCGCAGCCCTCTCGTGGAGCACGGCTTTCGGTTTTGCCTTAGGCGCGCTGCTTTCTGGAGTCGCTGGTTTCCTGGGCATGACCGTATCTGTTCAATCCAATGTGCGCACGGCTGAAGCAGCACGCACCGGACTGAACGAAGCATTGGAAATCGCATTCCGCGGCGGTGCCGTCACCGGCATGCTCGTGGTAGGACTTGGGTTATTGGGTGTGGCCGGATATAGCGCACTGCTGTACAGCGATTCAGCTGCTGATCAGTCCATGAGCGACATCATTCATCCGCTGGTGGGTTTTGCTTTCGGTGGTTCGCTGATTTCCATCTTTGCGCGTCTGGGTGGCGGTATTTTCACGAAAGGCGCAGACGTGGGCGCGGATCTAGTAGGTAAGGTCGAAGCAGGTATTCCTGAAGATGATCCACGTAACCCGGCGGTGATCGCAGATAACGTGGGCGATAATGTGGGCGATTGTGCCGGAATGGCAGCCGACTTGTTTGAAACCTATGCGGTTACCATCATTGCAACCATGATACTGGGTGCCTTGTTGTTCACATCCAATGCGGCCAATGCCGTGGTTTATCCATTGATGCTGGGCGCAGTCTCGATTATCGCTTCCATCATTGGTTGTTACTTCGTCAAAATGCGTGAAGGCGGAAAAATCATGAACGCACTTTATCGCGGTCTGGCGGTTGCTGGCGCGATTGCGTTTTTTGCCTATCTGCCTGTCACTGTCTGGTTTATGGGAGGGATGTCGTTAAGCCTTGATGGTGTTGATGTTGCCGGCGGCGAACTGGTCATGCGCTTGTTTGTCTGTGCCGCTATCGGCCTGCTCCTGACGGGCTTGATGGTGATCATCACCGAGTATTACACCTCGACCGAATATCCGCCCGTTCAGCATATCGCTAATGCATCAACTACCGGACATGGCACTAATATCATTGCGGGTCTCGGTGTTTCCATGCGTGCGACGGCTGCACCGGTATTGGCCGTGTGCGCAAGTATTCTGATTGCGTATTCGCTGGCGGGTCTCTATGGAATCGCCATTGCTGCTACCGCCATGCTATCCATGACCGGTATTATCGTGGCGCTTGATGCCTATGGTCCTATTACTGACAATGCAGGCGGTATCGCTGAAATGTCTGGCATGCCGGAATCCGTTCGTGCGATTACTGACCCGCTGGATGCGGTTGGCAATACCACCAAAGCAGTCACCAAAGGTTATGCCATTGGCTCAGCAGGACTGGCTGCGCTGGTACTGTTTGCTGACTATACGCATGGACTGGAGCATGCAAATAAGCTGCTTACCTTTGATTTGTCTAACCATATGGTGATTATCGGCCTGTTCATTGGCGGCATGGTGCCTTACCTGTTTGGCGCAATGTCGATGGAAGCCGTCGGACGGGCTGCGGGCTCAGTGGTGATTGAAGTGCGCCGTCAATTCAGGGAAATTCCAGGCATCATGGAAGGAACGGCTAAACCGGATTATTCCCGCGCGGTGGATATGCTGACCAAAGCGGCTATTAAAGAAATGATCGTACCGTCATTGCTGCCCGTTCTGATTCCTGTACTGGTAGGCATATTCCTCGGTCCACAAGCGCTGGGTGGCGTATTGATGGGTTCCATCATTACTGGTCTGTTCGTGGCTATTTCCATGACCACCGGCGGTGGCGCATGGGACAACGCCAAAAAATACATCGAGGACGATAACTACGGCGGTAAAGGAAGCGAAGCGCACAAAGCAGCAGTAACAGGTGATACTGTTGGTGATCCGTACAAGGATACGGCAGGCCCCGCGATCAACCCGTTGATCAAAATTATCAATATCGTGGCATTGCTGATTATTCCATTGCTGTAGCATTTTAATTTTCAGTAATTGAAAAAGCCCATCGGTTAAGCTGATGGGCTTTTTTTTTTCGATTGATTATTTTCGTTGTCATCATCCTGTCGTTGCATTCTGTTGCTACATTACGTAGGATTGATCGTGAGTGCCTATGAGTAAATTGAATCGCTGCCTGCTTACTTTCAGTCACTCGTATTTACAGCCTTTTCAGAAACTCTATGTAACTGTTTGTATTTAATAACATTAACAGGAGAATTAAGATGAACGTTAAAATACGCATACTCGTTTCACTGACGGCACTGCTCTTTGCAACATCCAGTTTTGCTGACTTATTAGGCGATGAAAAGGTCGAGTGGTCTCAGGTTCCAGAAAAAGTCCAGAAAACCATCACGCAACATGCACAGGGTGGAACCGTTGAGAAAATTGAAAAAGAAACAGAGAAAAAAAAGGTCCTCATTTATGAGGCTCATGTAAAAAAACCCGATGGCAAGAAAATTGAAATTAAAGTCGAGGAAGACGGCACTCTGTTTGAAATCGAACAAGATTAAGCACTCAAATTCATCCATCTAAAGCTAATCTTCACGTTATTCCCTCGCGGTCTGGCATTCCGTCGGCCAGACCGTATTCTGATTTCTGATTTAGCCCAAAGGAGGGATATTCCATGCTAACCAGAACGTTTTATTCACGGCAATCAAGCTTAATACTCGTGGCCTTGGGTATAGTCTGCGCCTTTGCTCAAGCAAGCCCGGCCACCTCATCAGATGCGCCAGCGAAATTGAGTGCTGGACATGGACACGCGGAACACACGGATCAAATCAATCAGCCAGGACCAGCTGATGAGCTCCCGCCCAAACTGCAAAATCTCGGCCCCCATACTTTTCCGGTCAGCACAAAAAACCTGCAGGCGCAGTTATTCATGAACCAGGGGCTCAACCTGGCTTATGCATTCAATCATGCCGAAGCGCGCCGCGCTTTCCGCGAAGCTGCGCGGCTCGACCCCGCTCTCGCAATGGCGTACTGGGGCCAGGCGCTTGTGTTGGGGCCTAATATCAATGCCATGATGGATCCAAAGGAAGAGCAGGAGGCGCTTGGACTCATTCAGAAAGCGGTATCGCTCATGGCGACTGCATCGCCAAGAGAACAAGCGCTCATCGGTGCGCTGGAAAAGCGTTATACAGGAAAAGCAGAGCAACGCAGCGTAAACAACCAAGCTTATGCAGAGGCGATGCGTAAGGCATACCAGCGCTTCCCGGATGACTCCGATATCGCCATGCTCTATGTCGAATCGATGATGGATCTTCGCCCATGGGGCTACTGGATGCCAGACGGCCAGCCGTATGAAGGTACAGCGGAAATCGTGGCCATCACCGAGGAAGTCCTGCATAAAAAACCGAAACACCCCGGCGCCTTGCATATGTACATCCATCTCATCGAACCTACGTGCACGCCCGAGCGTGCGGAAAAGGCAGCGGATACCCTGCTGGCGCTCATGCCTGCTGCGGGTCATGTGGTACATATGTCTTCGCATATCTATCAGCGTGTCGGACGCTATGCAGATTCGATGAAGAGCAATCAGCTCGCTATCGCCGCAGATGAAGACTATCTTGCGCAATACCCAGCGCAGGGGATCTATCCGATGGGCTATTACCCGCACAACATCCACTTTCTCTGGTTTGCGGCGACACTCGACGGACAAAGCAAGATCGCGATTGACGCGGCCCGAAAGGCGGCAGCCCAGGTTAGCGATGCCACGCTGAGTGAGTTACCCGTAACGGCGATATTTCGTGTCATTCCCTATTGGTCGCTGGCAAGATTCGGGCACTGGCAGGATGTTCTCAAGGAACCGGCCCCTCCTGCGAACAACGCATTTTTGACAGGTAGCTGGCACTATGTGCGTGGCCTCGGATTTGTGGCGACAGGCCAGCTGCAGCAAGCTGAACAGGAGCTCGCGTCACTGCGCAAGATCATGCAGGAGCCGGGCCTGGATTCACCGCTCTTTTCACAGAATACAGCCCGCACCGTACTGGCTATCGGCCCCGAGGTATTGGCCGGCGAGATTGCTGCCGCTCAGGGAAAATTTGTTGAAGCGATCGCCCATCTCGATCAAGCTGTCCGTCTGGAAGATGGCCTGGTTTATACCGAACCGGCCGAGTGGCATTTTCCGCCGCGTCTGGCGCTGGGAGCAATTCTGCTCGAGGCAGGACGTCCAGCCGAAGCGGAAACAGTTTATTGGGAAGACCTGCGGCGCAACCGTAACAACGGCTGGGCATTGTATGGTCTGTTGCAAGCGCTGCGCGCACAACAGAAAAATGACCAGGCAGCACTCATCGAAGCTCGCTTCAAAAAAGCATGGGAGCGTGCTGACATCACGCTCAATGCTTCACGTTTTGGACGCAAGCCCAAGACCTGAGCAGACGAAGCGGGTGAGTCTCGATAAAATGAATTTAATGGGCTTTGGCAGAGCCCGATGAACCGTATTGCAGCAATCGATTGGCTGCGTGGTATCGTCATGATATTGATGACATTGGATCATGCTTCCGCTTTCTTCAACCAAGGGCGCGTCGCAAACGATAGCATCGTTACGCATGTGGTCAGCTCCAGTTTTGCTGTCGAGCAATTTTTCACTCGCTGGATAACGCATCTAAGCGCGCCTACCTTTGTGTTCCTGACAGGAACAGCGATGGCGCTCAGCATCATGCGGCGGCGTGAAAAAGGCATGAATAGCAAAGCCATTGATCGTGATCTGCTGATCCGCGGTGCATTCATTGCGTTGCTTGATATCGTGGTATTTTCGTTCATGGGTGGAAAGCTGTATCTGCAAGTGTTGTATGCAATCGGGGTCAGCTTGATGCTGATGGCGCTGCTCCACCGTCTGGACCGGCGCGTGCTGTTATCCAGTGCGCTGATCCTGCTCTGTGGTGGCGAAGCCTTTACCGTCTTATTCTGGCAACCGCATGGCGAAGTCCCGCTGTGGCTGGCATTGACTTTTGCCCCTTGGTTCAGTGAATCATTCACGGTGCTCTATCCAGTCATTCCCTGGCTCGCCATCATGATGCTGGGATGGGTATTTGGCGACTGGTTGACCACCCGACAGGAAAATGCCTGGTCAGCGATGCGTGTCTTATTAATAGGAGGTTCGTTGGCCGTGGTTTGCTTTCTGCTCGTACGTGGTTTCAATGCCTATGGCAATATGTTGTTGTATCGTGAAGATTATTCGATTATCCAGTGGTTGCATGTCAGCAAGTATCCACCAAGCATCAGCTATATTTCGCTGGAGCTGGGACTGATGGCGATCATTCTGGCGGTTCTGCTGTGGTTGCAGCCGAAAATCGGTATCCGTCAATATGGTCCCATTCTGGTGTTTGGCCAAACGGCGCTTTTTTTCTACCTCGCCCATTTCGCTGTGCTGGCCATGCTCAACCTGTTTCTGGAGCGCGCTGGACTTGAACAGGCCTATTTCGCTGCTACCATCACGCTAGCAGTGCTTTATCCAATTTGCTGCGCTTATCGCGCCTTGAAATGGCGTTGTCCAGACAGCGTTCTGCGGTTTGTTTGAAAAGCGTAAATCCTCTTATTTTTCAACGAGGCAGCAAGATCAGAGGGTTATTCCTTCCCGATGTTTCTGGTACTAAGGGATAAAAATTGTATGCAAATGCATTATTGACTGCCGCTTAGTTGTTTCTTAGCATTATTATGCAGCGTAGCTGAATTGGTTTGATCCGGTGTTTGTGTTCTGCTTCAGGAGCCCATCAGAAGATATTAGGATCAACTAATTAAGTTACCCTGACTCCAATTATTTGAATTATCCTTATTTTTTCTATATAGGAGACTGCAAAAATGAAACTTTCGCTCATATTAGCTGCCCTCTTGATAGCATCCTTCTTTCTAACTGCCTGCATGGAGCCAAAACCTGGTCAGTATCCACCAAGCGCGATGATGGAACGTGATTCTATGCCCGACAAAGGCGATGGAAAAAGCTCAAAAGGCTAAACTAAACACATGGCAAATATGATAATTAGAATGTTTTAACCGCCCTTTTAGGGCGGTTTTTTTATAGCGGGGAATTAGCGGGCAAATTTATTAGCTGGTTTTTGCGTTATTCTGGAAATATAATGCTACGTGACTTGTTTCCCGATCCTACGAAATCAGGAGATACTGCATGGCAAAAATTCTCGTTCTTTATTACAGCATGTACGGCCACATCGAAATCATGGCGGGAGCGGTTGCTGAAGGCGCGCGTAGCGTGGAAGGCACCGAGGTCACCCTCAAGCGTGTGCCCGAGCTGATGCCGGAAGACGTGGCACGCAAGGCCGGCGCCAAGCTTGATCAGGCGGCACCGATCGCAACGGTGGATGAATTGCCGCACTACGATGCCATTATCTTTGGCACACCCACACGCTTCGGCAATATGTGCGCGCAGATGCGCAATTTTCTTGACCAGACGGGCCGGTTGTGGCTCAACGGCAGCTTGATTGGCAAAGTGGGTAGTGTATTCACGTCCACAGCGACTCAGCATGGCGGGCAGGAAACTACGATCACTTCGTTCCACACCACCTTGCTGCATCAAGGCATGATTATCGTGGGCGTTCCCTATTCGTGTCAGGAGATCCTGAACATGAGCGAGATTACCGGTGGATCACCCTATGGGGCGAGTACGCTCGCAGGCGGCGACGGCAGTCGTCAACCGTCGGAGAACGAAATAAAAATCGCTCGCTTCCAGGGCGCTCATGTCGCACAAGTGACCAGGAAATTATCAAGCTGATTAGCCGCTTGGAGAAGAGAGTGTAGCCAGGGACATGTGCCTCTCAGCAGAACATGAGTGCTCACCCTTAGGAATTTTATATGGTTAACCAGCCATCTGAAGCGCTTTCACCCGTTCTGTATTTACCTCATGGCGGCGGGCCATTACCCATTCTGGGTGATAAAAGGCATGACAAGATGGTTTCTTTTCTGAAGGAAATCGTAAGCAAACTGGGTGAGCCATCAGCGATTTTAGTCGTCAGCGCTCATTGGGAAGAAGATCAAGCGACGATAATCAGTGGCAGTCATCCTGAAATCATCCATGATTACTACGGATTTCCTGCGGAAGCTTATCAAATTCAGTACGCTGCGCCGGGCTATCCCCAGTTGGCCAAGGAGGTGTTTGAATTGATAGCAGCCAGCGGCATGCCTGCCAAAATGGATGAGCGGCGTGGTTTTGACCATGGATTGTTCGTACCGCTTAAACTGATGTATCCGCAAGCACAGATTCCTTGCATCCAGCTATCCTTACTCAGGAATTTAGATCCCGGAAAGCATATTGCGCTTGGAAAAGCCATCGCGCCTTTGCGAAAGAAAAATATCCTGATTATCGGATCAGGTATGTCGTTCCACAATTTGAAGGCTTTTTTCTCGCAGGATATTAATAGCAGCAAAGAAAATGATGCGTTTGACGGCTGGCTGATCGAAACATGCACCAGTCAGGCGATTTCACCGGAAGCGCGCGAGCAGAGATTGATTGAATGGGAAAAGGCGCCATCGGCCCGGTTTTGTCATCCCAGGGAAGAGCATCTATTACCGCTGCATGTTTGTTATGGTATTGCTTGTACCAGTACTCCAATCGCCCAAGTGGTATTTAACGAGGAAGTTATGGAGAAGAGGGTTACGAGCTTGCTGTGGCGGTAGCAAGGGGTCATTCCTTAACAATGAAGCAAAACCCGGAATGATTGCTGCCAAGTTCCGCTGATCCCCCGCTAAATGAGAATGCAAGGGATTGCTAACATTGCCGCACTGCCTTGGTCAGACTGGTTTATAGTATTCCCTTGCGGTACAAAACACATAAATCCATCATGATGGCGATACCATAGTGAAGCATCACGCCTGGCCAGATACTTTTGCTTTTCAGACTCATCGCACCCAGCACGACACCGGCAACAATTGCGCCAATCGTTTCAGGTAGCGGTTTACCAAAATGAATCATGCAATAGGGAATGGTCATGACAAAGATGGCATAAATCCCAAATTTTCGTTTAGTGCCGTGCAGCAAAAAGCCTCGGAACAAAAATTCGAGTGCAACAAACTGAAGAAAATAAAACATTTGCCAAATTACGAAATTCGGATAAAGCTTCTCAGTTTTCCCTACATCATAAAAAGGATAACCTGCCATGAAGCTTTCCGTCCCCGAGAAATAAACAATTAGGGGGATCATGCTGATGATCATCAGAAGATAAGGCCTATAATTGCTGAAACTGTAATGAGGTGCCAAGCCGTAATCACTGGGCTTTTCTTTTATAACCAGCACAACTACCAGCAATGGGAGAATAAAATAAAACAAGATAATAGAGGACGCCCAGAATATTAATCGGTGCAGCTGAGCATTTGCGTGATCCAGCATGGATGACTGGAATATGTTTGAGAGATCGTTTAGTTCAATGCTTTTCAAAACTGATAATACAAAGCGGTAATCTCCCAAATAGCGATTAAAGGTTAGCGCCAACGCGACCACAATGCAGATCAGCGCTACTTTTAAACCGCCTTTTTTTGCTTGCCATTGTAATAATTTGGTAAAACTTTGATTTGATTGAGGGATAAAAAACCTGAGCATTTTTGTCTGGAGAGTAAGGAAATCTTATTCGAATGGTTTGTGCTACACAAATAGTGACTAGATAGCGCGTAAATACATTCAGGGGCTTTAGGAAGTTAAAGCAGATTTAAATGGAATAATTTGAGTATTGCAATGCAGAGATTATCACGGCGATGACTATAACGAAATCCAGTTTTTTTCAGGGACAAAGAAAAAGCGTGCTGAGAGGAAGTCATCGAGCAAAATAACGCAGATCAATTTTTGTATCAACTGTTTTGTATTTATCCTATAGACGCGCATTACACTCAACCATGAAGGAAGCTAAACCAGCGTCAAAAGTTCACCAATTTTTCGGGGAGAATGATGTGATGAAAAAAGCGATAGCCATTTTAGCCATACTCTTATCTGCATGTGCCGGTCTCAGTGGATCGAAAGAGAAACCCTGGATTTACGAAGAACCGATGGCAGGAAATCATTCCGTGCTTGCACGCTGTGTGGTGAGCAGACTGCAATCAGATAGCCGGTGGTCAATTCGTATGTTGCAATTCGGCAATCGGCATTATCCAGACATTGATGCATCTGAAATTTACGCCTATGACAGGAGGTTCCTGCCAGGTGTTTTTGCACGCAACTCGCCTACCAATCCGGACGCGGTCTTTGATTATGCCGATCCGGGTCTTGAAGCTCTGTCCTATGGTCAACGCGGCACTGACACCGGACTGGCCTATGTGTTTGCTTTGATGATTAAGAAGATTGACGATGGCAGCGTCATGGCGACCCTGAAGGGAAACAAGCATGCAGGCAGCATCGCCTGGAAATATTTACAGGCGTGCGCGCAGGTTGGAATCAGCTCTTAGCAACGACGCCTCTGCTCAACTGAGTGTTACGGAAAAAGATTCTGCTTTAATTCAACAAAACATGTTTCATAGTTATGATGTAATCATTATCGGTGCTGGCGCAGCCGGGCTGATGTGTGCGATAGAAGCCGGAAAGCGCGGGCAGAGGGTATGGCTGATCGACCACATGACAAAAATTGCGGAGAAGATACGGATTTCTGGCGGCGGACGGTGTAACTTTACCAATATATATGCGCAACCCCAGTGTTATCTTTCGCAGAATCCGCATTTCTGTAAATCAGCGCTCAAGCAATATACCCCGCAGGATTTCATCGCGCTGATGCGCAAGCACGATATTGCCTTTCATGAGAAAAAGCTGGGGCAATTGTTTTGCGATGATTCCTCGAGGCAAATCATTAATATGTTGCTGACAGAAGCGCGCCAGGCGGGAGTAAGGCTGGAAATGCCAACGCGGGTACTTGATATCGGGGTTGTTTCGGGGGGTTATCGCATCAAGACTAGTCGGGGTGAGCAGACTTGCGCTTCGCTTGTGATCGCGACAGGCGGCCTTTCGATCCCGAAAATCGGAGCAACCCATTTCGGATATGAAATGGCCAGGAAGTTCGGCTTGAATGTTATCAGGCCGCGGGCTGGGCTGGTACCCCTGACCTTCGACGGGGCGCTGCTGGAACGATGTAAGACGCTGAGCGGCATTTCCATCGAGGCGGATGTGCGATACAAAAAGCAAGTTTTTGCCGAGGGACTGCTGTTCACTCATCGGGGCCTGAGCGGTCCTTCCATCTTGCAGATTTCATCTTACTGGCAGGATGGTGAACAAATCATCATTAATCTGGCACCTGGCACCGATATTTTCAGATTTCTCAAAGACAGGAAACAAAATCAGCCAAAACTGCACGTGAGCAACGCACTTTCGGAAATCCTGCCCAGGCGTCTTGCACAAGGCATCTGCGATGAGCAAGCGTGCAATGGACCGCTGGGCGGCTTGTCTGATACCAAGCTGGCGGCGGTTTCCCGTGTTGTCAATGACTGGCACATTAGTCCGACAGGTACTGAAGGTTATCGAACGGCTGAAGTGACGGTAGGCGGGGTTGATACCCAAGAACTTTCTTCACAAACAATGGAAGCAAAGAAACACCCGGGCCTGTTTTTTATCGGTGAGGTCGTTGACGTGACCGGTCATTTGGGTGGCTTTAATTTCCAGTGGGCTTGGTCTTCTGGCTACGCTGCGGGACAAGCCGTATAACATGAGCCGCAGCAGTGGCAAATGAATCCTTTGCTTATCTTTTACTCCTGGATAGATTTTCCTAATTTTTCAGGGCTGACCATTTACTGTTTAGTTTGAGCAGAAGTAAATCCAATAAAGGGATTTCTCCAGATTATTGGCATCCAGCGGTGCCTTCCCTTTCATCTTTTGAGTGTGAACGGAGGTTGTAATGTGTTTGGATTATTAATGCAGCAACCGAATCATATGGTTCTTTTTATTGATGTTTCAGGTGCCGAAAGATAAGAATTGTATGCAGATGCATTATTGCCTACTGAGTTGTTACCTCCTAGCATCATCTTACAACCAAGCTGATCTGGTCTGACCCGCTATTTTTCCTATACATCATGAACTTTTTAACATTAAGTTTAATTATGGGAGTAAAGATGATGAAGAAACTCGCTGTATTTTTTGATGGAACATGGAATCGTGAGGATCAACGCGATGAAAATGGACAAGCTTGCCCTACGAATGTAGTCAAACTCTTCGAGGCGACGCTTCCCGCCGATAACCGTGATAATCCGCAGCTTGTTGAGTATGTGCGAGGAACCGGAACACGCCGTACCGAGCGGATCAGAGGCGGGGGATTCGGCTATGGGATTTCGGACAACATCAAGGAAGGTTACAGATTTCTGGTCAGCAATTATGAGCCGGGTGATGCCATTTATATCTTTGGTTTCAGTCGCGGTGCCTATACAGCCAGAAGCCTTGCCGGCTTGATTCGCAACAGTGGTATTCTGAAGCGCGATAAAATGTATCGGATCAACGAAGCGTATGCTATTTATAAGGATAAATCCCCGAAGTGGCATCCCAATGCGCCTGCTTCGGAGTCGTTTAGGCAACAACACACTTGGGGTAACGAAACAATCAGATTCCTTGGCGTTTTCGATACTGTGGGTGCATTGGGTGCGCCGTTTGGCATCATTTTCAGCTGGATCGTTGCCAAGTTATTTAAGATCGGGTTTCATGATACCCAGCTGAGTTCCATCATCGAGAGCGCTTACCACGCTTTGGCAGTCGACGAGCGACGCCTGCCGTTTCTCCCGACGCTTATGGAGCCTAATATTAAACGGCATCATTCTTCAAACTTTGAACAAAAGTGGTTTCCTGGCGTGCATTCCAATGTTGGTGGCGGCTATCCGAATACCGGGTTGTCCGATTTGGCGCTTGAATGGATGGCGAGCAAGGCGGCATCACATGGCCTGAATCTTGATTTGCAAAGAATATCGAACCCGCCATTCAGTCCAAACGTGCAAGAATCACCTGAAAACTCTCAGTCCATGCTGTATCGTGTCCCAACAGTGTTGTTTGTGAAGCTGCCAGGCTTGATAGGCCTGGTTCCCAAGAAATACAAAAATATCCTGTCAGATATTCAGTGGAACGGCAACTACATCCGGCCTATCCCCGATAAAGGAGACATTACTCCCTATATCGGAAATTCATTAAATCAACTAGCAAAGCAATATCAGGGCAGCCTGGATGTTTCGGTCATCCAGAAAATCAGCCAATGCTCTGAACAGTATCAACCGATCAACGTCTTGAGATAAGCCTAGACATCATGTTTTTGACCTGCGCATCTCAAGAAATGTGGATATGCTGAGATGGGAAATCCCAACACAGCGCCATAGTTGAGAGGGCAGGCCAAAACATGATGTCTAATATTATCAACATGGTCATGCCATGAATCTTTCCCTGAAATTGAATTGATTGCTTTTTGGCTATAAACCCGTTATTTTGCCAATCTGCATCTCATTAAATCAAATCATGGCTCAACGCGTTGCATTGGTTACTGGCGCATCCAGCGGTATTGGCAGAGCAACTGCCCTCCTGCTTGCCCAAAACGGCTATTACGTTTTTGCCATGGCACGGCGCATGGACAGACTGGAACAAATCCGCTCTGATCACATCGAGCCGATTCGCTTGGATGTGAGTGATGCAGCCGCCATAGAAGCGGCTGTGAAACATGTCATGGCAACCAAAGACCGGATCGATCTGCTTGTAAACAACGCGGGTTATGGTCAGTTGGGAGCCATCGAATGTGTTTCGATGGAAGCGGCTCATCAGCAGTTTGAAGTCAATGTTTTTGGTTATGCACGTTTCATGCAAGCGGTCGTACCGCATATGCGGGCGCAGAAGTCGGGGTGCATCATCAACATCGCCTCGATCCTGGGCAAAATCTCCATGCCGGGTTTCGGCTGGTATGCGGCTTCCAAGCATGCTGTGGAAGCGTTGTCGGAATCCTTGCGTGGAGAAGTGATGAAATTCGGCATCAACGTAGTGGCCATCGCCCCGGGTCTGATCAAAACCGAATTTGCTGCAAAGGAGCTTGAATTACTCAAAACGGTGGCGCATCCTCCTCCTTATCAGAGGCTGCTTACCGCGCTGCCGCGACTTCTGGCAAATGAGCCCCAGGCACCGGGACCGGAAATTATCGCAAGAGCCATACTTGATGCCGCTACTGCCTCATTCCCCCCTATGCGGCATGCCCTGCCTGCGGATTCCAAAACGGCGGTGGTATCGAGATGGTTGCTAGGTGGCCGTATTTTTGACTGGGCTGTTCGTTTAAAGATGAAAATCTGAGAGTCCGAACGGCAGTTCTGCCAGCATGCGCCACAAAGCATCATATTATGGGGCGCTGAAAGAGATCGGTGTGATCAGTTCTCTGAGATCATGAGCGGGATTTAACAAGTACGGGTGATCATCCCAGGATAATCTTTTACAGTTAAGAAAAAGTAATGTTTGATAGAAACATTGGGCACTTCTTGAAAAAACTCCTCGGCATCATAATAGACACCATTCCCTTTCAGCGTACTCCTGCACCTTGTGCTTTTGCTTCAACATAGGAATCGTGCGGCTCTTGCAAGATGTTTGCTTTGTTCGTTGCAGCAGCGAAAAGGGATGTCCAGATGGCTACAAAGTGCTGGTATGTCCGCGTTTCGATATTATCACCATTGTATTTTTCAAAGGTCATGCCTGCAGCACGAAAGCCAATAGTGGGGGCGGTATCGCCATATTCAGCGGCATAAAGATCGTATGGCACGCCATTGAAAAAGGGAATTTTCTGGCGATCCATTTGGCTGTGATCGAGGCGCCGCCGTCTCATTGATGGCAAAAGCGATCGGTGCAATGATTGCAATGAATATTGTTGCTGCGATATACCGGTACAGCTACCCTCCTTGAAGCGTGCCGATTTTGATTTTCTGATTGATACCTGAAGCAGAATCAAAGAATTAAGCCAATACAGCTTTACTGCATTAAGATGCTAAGGAATGACACATAAGTAGACAATAATGCATATGCATACAATTTGATCCTCTGGTAGCAGGATCAAAAAATAGCCATAAGAGCGCTGAAGAGGACACTCAATCGTTCATGAGTAATCATGTGCGAGGGTAAATAATCAGCGCTACCTTCTACAAATAAGGCCAGATCTGGTATTTTTATGGTAATCCCTAATAATTTATCGTTTTCGTTGCTTAATGAGGAGTAAACATGCCGTCTTTCGATATCGTATCCGAAGTAGATAAAACCGAAGTCAAGAATGCAGTCGAGCAAACCAACAAGGAAGTCAGTACGCGCTTCGATTTCAAAGGCTCAGACGCGCGCGTGGAGCAGTCCGAAATGGTGCTCACCCTGTATGCTGACAATGAATTTCAGTTGAGCCAGGTGCAGGATGTCCTCATTACCAAGCTGACCAAACGTGGCGTGGACATCCGATGCCTGGATGTCAGTGACAAGATCGAGAAAGTCAGCGGCAACAAGGTAAAGCGTTCCTGCACAGTGAAGGTGGGCGTGGAAACCGAACTGGCAAAGAAGATCGTCAAGCTGATCAAGGAGAGTAAACTGAAAGTGCAGGCCAGTATTCAGGGCGAGTCCGTGCGTGTTACCGGCAAGAACCGCGATGATTTGCAGGAATGCATTGCATTCGTCAAGAAATCTATTACCGACTTTCCACTGCAGTATCAGAATTTTAGGGATTAAGTCATCCGGATAGAGGGATCTACGCCAACCTCGTTGGGCATGAAGGATTTGCAAGAACTGTTCACGCTCGAGGGATATATATCCCGCTCTTTTGGATAGGCATGCAGAATCGTATATCCGGTATTTCTTATAATGACAGATTGATTCATTTTGTTCGAGAGGAGAGTAATGTTGATGGGAACGCGCATGACAACCCAATCTTTACGATCAATCTATCAGCTCAAGGTCGCGCTTAAGGGTATTCGTCCACCCATATGGCGCAGGTTCTTGATCATGAGTACAGCCAGTCTGGAGAGTACTCATACCGTTTTACAGATTGTAATGGGGTGGACCGATGCGCATATGCATGAGTTTGCCAGGGGGAGAGATCGTTATGGCACGCCAGATGAGGATTTTCCTTCGGGCATTCACGACGAGGCCAAATACCGGCTTGATCAGGTATTGAAGCAGGAAAAGGATAAGCTGACCTATACCTATGATTTTGGTAATGACTGGGAGCACGACGTAACTCTGGAAAAAATCCTGCCATTTGAAATAGGCGCTCAATTACCAGTATGCCTGAAAGGAAGCAGGGCTTGCCCGCCCGAAGATATCGGCGGGATAGGGGAATATATGATATTTCTGGAGGCGATTTCAGATCCTGTCCATCCGGAACACGACAGCATGCTGGAATGGATAGCAGGTGATGCCGACAGCACTTTTGACCCTGAGCATTTTGATCTTGCTGAAGTGAATAAACGGTTACGTGGCTGACGCAATGTAAAAGAAAACACTATCCTATATGATTCTCTTGAGAGAAGAGAGCGAGCAATTTAATTCATTTATGGCGGACTGACTACCATGCTTACTATTGCCATTGTCGGTGGCGGTCCCGCAGGTTTAATGGCTGCGGAAGTGTTAGCCCAACCCGGTTTAGAAGTGCATCTTTATGATGCGATGCCTTCCGTCGGGCGCAAATTTTTATTGGCAGGGATAGGTGGTCTGAATCTGACACATGCCGAACCATTTAGTGATTTTGTTTTGCGCTACGGCAGTAGACAGTCAGAAATAGCGCCGTTATTGCATCATTTCTCGCCCCAAATGGTCAGGGATTGGGCGCGTGATTTGGGCATTGAAACTTTTGTAGGGTCATCGCGCCGCGTATTTCCGCTGGAAATGAAAGCAGCTCCTTTATTAAGGGCCTGGTTACGCCGTTTGCGCGTGGCTGGCGTGATTTTTCATACCCGTTACCGCTGGCATGGCTGGAACACAAATCGAGCGTTAAAGTTTTCAACGCCAGACGGTGAAAACTCAGTGCATGCGGATGCCGTAATTTTAGCCTTAGGCGGTGGCAGCTGGGCAAAATTAGGCTCTGATGGCGCATGGCTACCCTTATTGGCAGAACAAGGCGTAACCATCGCCCCGTTACAGCCTGCCAATTGCGGCTTCGAAGTACAGTGGAGCGAGTATTTTCGTGGCCGCTTTGCCGCGCAACCAGTCAAATCAGTGATATTATCCTTCACCGATGCGAGCGGGAAATACTATCAAAAACGTGGAGAACTCATGATCACCGCGCCAGGCGTGGAAGGTAGTTTGCTTTATGCTTTTTCCGCACCTTTGCGTGACACGATTGCTGCCCGTGGCTCAGTGACGGTTAATCTTGATCTTGCTCCTGACAGGAGCTTAGCTGATTTGGTTAAAGCGTTATCTAAACCGCGCGGCGCCAAATCTATGGCGAATCATTTGCGCAATCAGATAGGAATTACGGGAGTAAAAGCCGGGCTGTTGCGGGAATCTTTGTCTGCTGTGGCATTTGCTGATCCAACGCAACTGGCTGCTGCGCTTAAGGCCGTACCGATAAAACTCATCGCCGCCCGCCCGATAGATGAAGCGATCAGTACCGCAGGCGGTGTTTGTTTTGAATCGCTGGATGCGCAATTAATGCTGAAAGCAATGCCGGGGGTGTTTTGCGCGGGTGAAATGCTGGACTGGGAAGCGCCCACCGGCGGTTATTTGCTTACTGCCGCTTTAGCCAGTGGCCGTGCAGCGGGATTGGGCGCCTTGGCCTGGCTGCAAACAAGAAGAAAACCTTCATCAGTTACTGTAGGGGCTCAGTTCAAGTGAGCGACATTGCAGAAATCACCCGGGTGCTACTCGAGTTTCGTGATGAGCGGGATTGGGCGCAGTTTCATAATGCGAAAGATCTCGCGCTGGCACTGAATATCGAGGCTGGCGAACTGCTGGAAGCTTTTCTTTGGAAGCATTCTGAACAGGCAGACATCGATAAAGTGAAAGAGGAGCTTGCTGATGTTTTCGCATTTGCTTTTCTCTTGGCAGAGCAATACGATTTTGATGTTAAACAAATTGTGCTGGAAAAGATTGAAAAAAACGCGCTGAAGTACCCTGTTGCAAAATCCAAGGGTATTGCAAAAAAATACACCGATTTATAGGTGCTGTGCGTTCCAGTTCAACGGTCACTTTGTTGCTAGCCGCCATAACGAGGTGAGTTCTGCGGCACGAGCAGCGTGTAGCGGGTCACGGGTATCAGCGACACGAGGATGATGGGGTGTTACATCGGATTTGCTCAAGATCTTCAGGCCGGCTGCATCAATCGCAGCCAGTAATTCAGCACGCGTGCGCAATTCAAGATATTCGGCAAGATCTGAGAGAATCAACCAGCCCTCGCCTCCGGGCGCCAGATGTGCGCCAAGCCCCTGCAAAAACCCCCGCAGCATACGGCTTTCGGGGTCGAATATGGCATGTTCAAGCGGTGAGCTGGGCCGCGCCGGAATCCAAGGCGGATTGCACACGATCAGCGCTGCTTGTCCTTCCGGAAAGAGGTTAGTTTGCACCAGATCAACCCGGTTGGCTAAGCCTAAGCGGGCCAAATTTTCACGCGCGCAGTTAATTGCACGCAAATCCTGATCGGTTGCGACGATGCGCTGGATGCCCCGGTGCGCCAGCACGGCAGCCAATATGCCTGTTCCGGTGCCGATATCGAACGCGACAGATTGGGTCATGGCCAGTCTGGGTAAAGGGGTGTTTGCGATCAAGCCCACGTACTCGCTGCGGATCGGTGCAAAAACACCGTAATGCGGATGGATATGTGCGCCCAATGCAGGGCATGCGATGCCTTTTTTACGCCACTCAAAGGCTCCGATCAGTCCCTGTAATTCGCGTAACGACGCGATATAAGCTTCTGTGCTTGGACCATACGCTTCCAGACAAGCCAGGCGTACATCGGGTGCGCGGGATAAAGGGATGCTGTGATCTGCATTGAAGGGAATCAGTAAGCTGCCCAAGATGCGGGCACGCTGCGATTGCGCCTGACGGTGCAGATGAAAGATTCCGGCAGAAGGTGAAGCTGTTTTTTTTGTTTTGTGCGTCAGTCGTTTTTTATCTGCACGCCGCGCCAATGCTTGCAGTAATTGACGCGCATTTTGAAAATCACCGCGCCACAACAATGCAGTGCCTTCGCAGACCAGACGGTAGGCAGCTTCTGCCGTCATGCAGTCATCGATGACCAGCACGCGCTTGGGTGGCGGCAAATTTTTTTCTGAACACCAACGCGCTGATCGCTCTTCGCCAGCTTCATGCCAGCGAATGATGGGATAATTGTTCATAGTGACAGGTAAGCGAGTCGCAGTTAGGTAAAAAAGCTAAGGAATAGAGATAGAAAGGCATGACGGGATCTGGAGATCAGCAAGTCACATGAAAAAGTCCGATGATTGCGCCCTTAGCCTTGTTCCACTGGTGAATAGCTGCAGGCGTGGGAAATAGATCAACCCGGACCGCCTTTTTCTTAAAATAGTCTGCTGCCTCATCAGAGAGCGTGACATTGCCATTGTGGCCAGACCCTATGATCAGTCGCTCAGCGCCCTTTTCGAATATGTGCTTAGCTTCATCAAGCGAGATGATATGCGATGTGCCGAACACAGCCTTGGAGAGCTTCTTCTTCCTCTTCTTGATTTCACCCGAAAGCTTGATGAGCACATCGTGTTCGATGTCAGACCCATCGATAGTAATAGAGCCAAATCGGGTACCGTCAATTCCAGGTTTCATGAGAGCCCTCCTGGGGGAGTCCTAGTATTCTATGGGCAGTTTATTTTACCACCATATTTTGATAATCTATGGAAGCATTAGAGCTTATAAATCAAGCGTTCAAACAGATTTAATTGCTTGCTTTTTCAGGTTTCCGGCATCTCCTTTTTAATACATCGCTTGAAACTTTTTCCGAGTCCGGCCATCCATAAGAAAAAAACATTTATTTTTTTCTTATACCTTCATGTTTGTAAATTTTAGAACTGGCAAAAAACTGTTTTTTCGCTAGTGATATAACCAGGATATTGGAAGGTTTCCATCCACCCGCTTACGCAGGATTATCCAGAGATGGTTATAGTGCCTGCGCATGACGAGAAACCAAATGTAATAGGTTTCTATCTGAGCTTTATTCCGTAAACGTTTTCATTTTTTATAAAGGAGATCGTAATGTCTACTATTAAAAAGAATACTTTCATACTTGCCATGGTAAGCTTGATCTCATTGACAGGACAAGTAAATGCTACAACATGCCCTGAGAATACAACGCCCTTAGCTGTCAAAGGTGAGGTATATGATAATGCCGTTACTCCTGGGATAACACTAGGCGTTGTTCGCATGTTTGGCAGAAACAGTAGACTTGACTGTGCAATGATGGGTAATGGCGGTGCTGGACCCGATGGCTCAATCAATTTTATACATACCTTATTCTGTGCTGACAAATCTCCATCAAAAGTTAACAACGAAATTGTTCATTCTCAGCTTACTTTAAGCACATCAGGTTCAGGTACATTTCAAAGCTGTAATCCAGAAAATCCCACAGCAGGCATACATGGGAATTTCAGTGAAATTTCTACACCCTTATCCGGACGTGGAATTTTTCAGGGCGTTACCGCAGGTAAACTTGTAATCAATGGCAAGATCAACTGTCAATTATCCATTGATATCCAATTTGAAGGTGAAATTTGTTTACCTAATTAGTCAGTCCTGAAAAATACCGGAGGCTCGCACGAACACTTTGGTTCACGAAGAAAAGGTCGCCTTCTAAACTCTCAAAAATTTGTAATGTCAGTTTCGAAACCTGAGGGAAATCAAAGGGGCTGCAGATGGCAACAGGCGACTTCTTCTGTGCCCGTCTCGATGTGAGACGGGTTTGAGCCCTGGACTTGAGCGCAAAAATCGTCAAGACCGGGTAGTGGAGATTACGGATCTTTTTGGACCGGCACAGGCAATTGCCTTGGAATATTTTCGCACAGTTCGATGACATAGCTAACTTTATGCCGATGCGACAGCAACCAGCGAATGGACCAATGAATTGGGCTGCGATGCACATAAGCAGTACACGCCTTCGCACTTCATAAATTGGTAATGATATTGACATCCTTGGTCATCCCATCTAAAGTATCATGCCGATGTTAGGTATTAAAAGAAAGAAAAAGGCAAGTCTTTAGAAGAACATGAACAAAAGTTCAATGCTAACAACGAATAATCCCTTGAATGATCAAACTGGTTACAGGGGAGTTTATTCTGTTGATTAAGGTACTGCAGGTAGTTGGAGGTACCGTCAAAAAGTGTAAGCACTGATTTCACTCACGCAATAAATAATCGTAAATTTTAATGGAGGGAAGTAAAGATGAAAATAACCAAAACATTGTGCGCGAGTTTTGCTCTCGGATTGTTGCTGGCAGGCACTGCTCAAGCGGCGGAACAAAACTTCAAAGTCATTGTTAACGCTTATGACACCACTATTCCTGAGCTTAACATCGAAGGTGTGACAGTGAAGAACATTCGCGCCTTTAATGTTCTCAATGAGCCTGAAACACTGACCGTTCATAAAGGAACCACTGTAAAAATTACCGTAGAAAACAAATCTCCTATCAGCGAAGGATTTTCCATTGATGAATATGGAATTCAAGAAGTAATCAAAGCAGGAGAAACCAAAACCATTTCTTTTGTGGCTGATAAAGCCGGTGCCTTTACTATTTGGTGCCAGCTCCATCCTAAAAATATCCACCTGCCTGGCTCTTTGAATGTCATAGAATAATGAGAGCTTGATGGAGTCTGTGAAGAAGCAGTAGCAGAGCATCCAACATCTCTTTTTATCGTATGGCCGGATTTAACCCGGCCATACTGTTTATGTTGCGGAGTTCACAAGGCTGACCTTCCGCCATCCTTCCAAAGCCGACTTGACGCAATCATTACTTGGTAGGCCATTCTGGAAAAGCCTTTATTCTTTGCTGTGAACTTGCCTCTCTATCTGGTACTAATTAATATGTGACTACGCTAAACGTAGTTTCACTCGAACTCGCAAAGCGCGCTTTCTCGCTTACTGCACTCTCCCCGGCGGCTTATTCAGGACTTCTCTAAAGAAGGCTTACAGAATAAAAATGATCAAATGTGATCACGAAGGTTTTTAAGAAATCACCATAAACCTTGTTAGGTCCATTCGCGAGGATTGAACACTTGGTAGCTCAGGACAGCTATAAGGATGATTTTCTTTCGCAGCAAATGATCAATAGAATTAGAACTTGGGTTTATTTTTTGCTGAATTATAACGTTTGACGCCAGCCATGATCTCTTCCCTGGCTTCGTCAATACCGCTCCATCCTTCAATCTTAACCCATTTACTTTTTTCAAGATCTTTGTAGTGAGCGAAGAAATGCGCAATCTGCGCACGCATGAACTCTGGCAGGTCTTCCAGAGACTTGATTTGCGTATAAAGACTGCATAATTTGTCTATCGGGACGGCCACCAGCTTGATATCTTCGCCGGCTTCATCGGTCATATGCAATGCACCGAGTGGTCTACAGCGGACAACCACGCCAGTAATCAAGGGTACCGGCGAAATGACCAGGACATCTACTGGATCTTTATCTTCGGACAAGGTATGGGGAATGTAGCCATAATTACACGGATAATGCATGGAAGTAGACATGAAGCGATCTACAAACATAGCACCTGTTTTCTTGTCCATTTCATATTTGATGGGGTCAGAATTCATAGGAATTTCAATGATCACATTGAAATCGTTGGGGAGGTCATGACCTGAGTCGACGCGGTCTAAATTCATTGGTAATCCTAGAGATAATAATACGCTATTATACCGATAGACGCTGATTATCAGGATATTGATTCCAGATAAACTTTGCTTCCCTTCCTTAGAAAAGCTACGTTAACTTAGTTATGATGCGCATGTTACTTAAACTGGTGATGTTCATTGCAGCCAGCTACGCGGCATTGCTGCTACTGGTATTTTTCGCGCAATCGCATCTCATCTATTTTCCGCAAACCGGACGTGACATTACTATTACGCCGGCTCAGGATGGGCTTGCTTATGAGGCGGTGAAGCTTACCACGAGTGATCATGAAACCCTGCATGGCTGGTTTGTGCCTGCACCCTCTGCTGCAAAGGGAACTATTCTTTTCCTTCACGGGAATGCAGGCGATATTTCCAATCGAATGGATTATTTGCTGACGTTTTATCGGCTGGGTTACAGCACGTTCATTTTCGATTACCGCGGTTATGGCGAAAGCAGTGGCTCACCATCAGAATCAGGCACTTATCATGATGCATCGGCGGCATGGCGATACTTGACCGAGATAAAAGCGATTCCGCCTTCTCGTATTGTGCTATTCGGTGAATCGCTTGGTGGGGCCATCGCAGCATGGCTTGCCGCACAGCAAAAACCTGCTGCATTGGTATTGGCATCCGTGTTGACTTCGGTGCCCGATCTGGCAGCGGAATTGTATCCTTTCCTGCCGGTGCGCCTGCTGTCCCGTTTTCAATACCGTACGATCGACTATCTGCAGTCTGCTACTTGCCCGGTGCTGGTCGCGCATAGTCCGCAAGATGAAATCGTGCCGTTTTCGCACGGCCAGGCGCTCTTCCAGGCAGCATCTGAACCGAAGCGATTCCTGACATTACAGGGCGGACACAATACAGGTTTCATTTATAGCCGCAAGGAATGGGCGATGGCACTGGATGAATTTCTTGGCGCAAGCTTGGGAGCGCGCTGACAAGAACAGACCAGCGAATATATTTTTAGCGAATGTTTGCTTATTTTGGGAATTTTCTCTTAATGCACATTGATTATCCAGCATTCAGAATCTAAAGTAATGCTTGCAAGATCAACTTTTATTCATTAAAGCGGTCTTATTCGGTTCAGTTAATCCGAACAAAAGGAGGTTCAGATGAAGTTGCGTCATTTCGCAGCTATGATATGCCTGCTCATATTTAGTAGCGGAGCGTTTGCGTATCGTTGTTCGATCGATATGAGAAAAATTGATGAAGCTCTGGCAAAAAAACCAGCAATCTCCGAAGCTCAAGAAGCTGAGATCAAGAAGTTGCGTGCTGAAGGTGAGATGCTACATCAAAAGGGAAAGCATCAAGAAGCACTGGAAGCCTTGCATAAGGCCATGGAAATATTGGGTGTTCAGTAAGAGTTTGATGAGCGGGGAAATCAGGGCGCTGAATGAAAGTGTCCAATATTCTGGGAGAAAGTGAAAATTAATGACGCAAATTTATTTTGATCATAATGCGACCACTGCAGTCGATGAAACAGTGTTGGAAGCCATGCTGCCGTATTTCCGTCTGGCTTATGGCAATGCGTCCAGCCGTCATGCGTATGGAATGGTCGCGCGCCGTGCGATCAATCAGGCGCGTGAGCAAGTCGCGCAGGCTGTCGGGGTGCAACCGTCACAGATCATCTTTACGAGCGGTGGATCGGAGGCGAACAATCTTTTCATCCGCGGGGTGGCAGATTATTTGAAGCCCTCACGCGTGGTCGTCAGCGCGATCGAGCATCCCTGTATCAGGCGGCCGGCACAGGAGTTGGCGCGAAGAACGAACGAACGATGGCAATTGCGCCAGTTGGCAGTGAATGAATTGGGTCAGGTAAAATTGGATGAGGCAGCAAGCGCCTTGGCTGACCAGCCAGCGATGGTATCGGTGATGCTGGCAAACAATGAAACCGGCGTGATCCAGGAGGTGGCTGCCATTGCCGATATGGCTCGATCGCAAGGCGCCTGGATGCATACCGACGCAGTTCAGGCATTCGGCAAAATTCCAGTCGATTTCACCGAGCTGAAAGTGCATGCGATGACTATTTCTGCTCACAAAATTTATGGGCCCAAGGGCGCAGCCGCGTTGATCATCGACAAACGATTGTTACTTAAGCCGCTTATTTATGGCGGAGGGCATGAAAATGGGCTGCGCTCAGGCACTGAGAACGTGCCGGCGATCGTCGGTTTCGGTGTTGCCTGTGAGCTGGCGGGGTCACGCATGCACGATCTGTCCGTACGCTTGACCGGGTTGCGTGACTACCTCGAACGCGGGTTAATAGAAATGGGTGCGACGATTTTCGGGTGGGGTGCGCCGCGCTTACCAAATACCTGCTATTTTGCGCTGCCGGAGATCGAAGGTGATACTTTGGTTGTACGCCTGGACAAAGCGGGTTTTGCGGTAGCCAGCGGAGCGGCCTGTTCCAGTGTGACCCCGGGGCAGAGCCACGTGCTGGAAGCAATGGAGGTTGCGCCCATGCTTGCGCGTTGCGCGGTCAGAGTAAGCCTGGGCGATGACAATACCATGACTCAAGTCGATGATTTTCTGAAGGCCGTTGGCAAAATCGCCGAAGAGCTGAAGCGTTTGAACGGAATGATGGTTTGATTTGTTCCTGCGGACAATGCTGTTGCGCTTAGCGACCAAGACTGCTATCAAATTAAGGAAAATCCGATATTTTCAAGTAGAATAACCTCCCGATATGAATATTTTGACGCAGCAAAAATCATCAGAAGGTAAACAATGCGGCAAATGATGCTATGACTGACAATAAAAGCCTGAGTCCTGTTAAAGCCATTGTTTTGAGTGCAGGACAGGGTCGGCGATTACTTCCCCTGACTGAAGATACCCCCAAGTGCCTGCTACCCGTTTTTGGCAAGCCTGTGATTGCATGGCAGATCGATGCTTTACTGCAGGCAGGAATCGAGGACGTGACGGTGGTGGTCGGTTTCCAGGTCGGCAAGGTGGAAGCATTACTGGCGGAGCGCTATGCCGATTACCCTCAAATCAGAACACGGTTCAATCCTTTTTTTGAGGTGGCGGATAATCTGGCCAGTTGCTGGATTGCGCGTGATGAGATGACCGATAATTTTCTGTTGCTGAATGGCGATACCCTTTTTGACGCGGGCTTATTGTCGCGTGTGCTGGAAGCTGAGAGGGCGCCTATTACGCTTTGTGTAGACTTCAAGGAAGCATACGATGAAGATGACATGAAAGTGCAGCTGGATGCTGATGGATGGGTTAGGCATGTCAGTAAAGTGCTGACAGCAGAGCAAACGAATGCTGAATCCATCGGGTTGATCCATTTTCATGAACAGGGCGCTCAGCTTTTCCAGGATGCCGTTGAACGCGCCTTGCGGGATCCGGCCAAGCTTAAATCCTGGTATCTCACCATCATTGATATGCTGGCGCAGCAACGATTGGTGAATGCTTGCTCCGTGCAGGGATACAAATGGTGTGAAATTGATTTCATTGATGATTTGCGCCGAAGTGAAACGTTGTTTGCGTTGCAGGGCGGGGTAGTGAAGAAAGCGAACCAGGCGGAAAGCGCAGTATCCGATAATGTATCACCTACCGCAATCTAGCTTATGGCGATAACCGTTTTTAATGGCACCATGCAGAAATTTGGCGCCCCGGCGACCATCATTCACCAGTGCCCGCATTGGAGCGTCCTGCTGCGTCCTGCGCAACTTACCCTGGGCGCATTAGTACTCGTCGCCCATGAACCAGTGCAGGCATTTTCTGAATTGAGTCCGGCGAGTTTTATGGCGTTGCACCAGATGACCGGGCAGATCGAGTCTGCGCTGAAAAAAGCGTTTAATTACGACAAGCTGAACTACCTGATGCTGATGATGGTTGATCCAGATGTGCATTTCCACGTCGTTCCGCGTTATGCCCATCCAAAGCAGTTCAGTGGTCAAACATTTGTGGATGCCGGCTGGCCCGGTGTTCCTAACTTCGGGGAAATCAATAACACCGATAGCGCGACCAATCAACTGATCATTGATTACCTTAAGGCCTGCTGGGAATAAACAAGATAAGATGTCTGATAGCAATTTGCCTGCTGATTTTCCATTGCACGAAGCCCATGCGCTCGTGCGCGATCTGATGACGCCGAATCCATGGATATACTGGCTGGATTTTCTGTTTCATATTACGCTGGGCTGGGCTGCGTTCGTAATCGCGCTACATAGCTCATTTTTCTCCATTTGGCAGCTTCTCGCATGCAGTGTCGCCGTATTGGCTTTTTATCGGTCGGCAATCTTTGTCCATGAACTGGCTCATCTCAAGAAGGGAACGTTCACAGTATTTCGTCTGGCGTGGAATCTAATCTGCGGTATTCCCCTGATGATTCCCTCGTTTACTTATGATGGTGTCCATAACGATCATCACAAACGCGATGTGTACGGCACCAGCAAGGATGGCGAATATTTGCCGTTCGCAACGCAACGGCCCGGCGAGATGGTGCGTTATGTGCTGCTGTCATTCATCCTGCCGCTGTTGCTGGTCGCTCGTTTCCTGCTGCTGACACCGATATCCTATCTGGTTCCGCCGTTGCGTAAGCTGGTCTGGGAGCGGGCCTCTTCTCTGACGATTAACCCCAATTACAAACGAGCAGCCAACGCTGTACGTAATGATCACAACTGGCGCTTACAGGAATTCGCCACGTTTATGTTTGCACTGATAGTTGTTACCAGTGTTGCCCTCGGCGTTCTGCCTTACCAGGCGTTGGTGCTGTGGTATGTCATTGCCGTGTTGATTTTCATCCTGAATTCATTGCGCACCTTGGCGGCGCATGCTTATCGCAATCCGGGCGATCGCACCCTGGGACTGGCTGAGCAGTACTTGGATTCAGTCAATATCCCTGGAAATTTCATCACGGGCCTGTGGGCGCCGGTGGGATTGCGTTATCACGCCACGCATCATCTCTTCATGAGCCTGCCCTATCACAACCTGGGCAAGGCGCAGCAACGCCTTGTGCACGGGCTGAACGACAATACCCTGTATCTGCAAACGGTGCGCAAGGGACTGTGGGATGCCTTGGCACGCATCTGGAAAGAAGCGGCCGCATCAACCCGTTAGAAACGATCAAGGAACATCCTCCATGAGCGAGCAACAGGCGATAACACGACTTATCCTCTTGCGCCATGGGCAGAGTGTCTGGAATAAGGATAAGCATTTTACCGGTTGGAGTGATGTGGCGCTGAGCCCGAAAGGTGAACAGGAAGCGGAACGAACAGGCCGTTTGCTGAAGGAAGGAGGTTATACCTTTGATATCTGTTTTACTTCGGAGCTGCAGCGTGCGACGGATACCCTCAAGATCGTGCTGGCGGCAATGGGGCTGGAGGGAATACCCATTCGACAAGACTGGCGGCTGAACGAGCGTCACTATGGCGCATTGGAAGGTCTGCGCCGCTGGCAGGCGATCCGGCAATTTGGCATCTGGCCGGTACTGGGCACACAGGTTTGCTTTGCCGCTCCACCGCCTTCCCTTGAGCTGAGTGATGCGCGTTTTCCCGGCAATCAGGCACGCTATGCAGGGATCGATAAATCGCGGCTGCCCCTGGCAGAAAGCATAGAACAAACCGTGCAGCGCGTGTTGCCCCTCTGGCAACAAACGATTTTACCGGAGATTCAGCAAGGGAAACGGGTACTGATTGTTTCGCACAAGAATCTATTACGCGCCCTGATGATGCAACTCGCCAACCTCTCGCAAAGGCAAGTGATGAAGCTCTCTATCGCGACCGCCCAGCCGCTATGCTTTGAACTTGACAGCAAGCTGAATCTGGTCAAGTACTATTATGTGCATCGAGAAAAAGGGTGAATCAACCATCCCCAATTCAGATGCGTGCAATTAGGTAATTGGTCCTGCAACGCAGTGCATTAGTTTAATCGCTGAGGAAACCGGGGGGGCGTCACTGCTACAGCGCGCCATAGCCGCGCTTGCGCACCTGGATCCGCTGCTTGACATCGCACGTTAAATCATGCCAGCCCTTGAATTCAAACTGCTTCCCCCGGCGGAGGCCATCGAATTCTTCCGCCAGAAAGGCTACCGGATCGGCTTCAGTTGGGAAGACGTCTGGCAGCAGGAGCACCAAGCTGCATTCACCGTCGCCAAGGCCATGAGCTCGACATCCTGCGCGATATCCGTGAGGCCGTTGATAAGACGCTGGCAGAGGGCACAACCTTTGAGCAATTCCGCAAAGAACTGGCTCCCTTGCTGGTGCAAAAAGGCTGGCGGGGGCGTGCTGAGATGGAAGACCCGCTTACCAGCGAAATCAAGAACGTGCAGCTTGGCAGCACGCGCCGCCTGAAGGTGATTTATGACACCAACCTGCGCACCGCCCACAGCGAGGGGCAATGGCAACGCATTCAGCGCAACAAAGACACCTTTCCCTATCTCAAGTATGACGCCAACAACTCCGAACACCCGCGCCTGGAGCACTCTGCCTGTGGATGATCCCTTTTGGCAGGCACATTACCCAATCAAGGCATGGGGTTGTAAATGCGGCGTGACGCAACTGGATGAAGACACGCTGGATGAGCTGGGTTTGAAACCTTCCGAGCCGCCGCAGGAAAAAACCTACACTTATATCAACAAGCGCATGGGTGAAGTGCAACGCATCCCGAAAGGCGTTGATCCCAGCTTCAACTATCCGCCAGGAGGACGTTTGGCAAATCTGCAGAAGATGCTCGCTGATAAAATTGATCGCCTGCCGGATGGTTTAAAAGCTACGATAAATGAGCCAATCAAAAAAGCGGGGTTTTAAGCGGTTTTCTCTGTTACTAGCCACTATATGACCTTACTTGAAAATTTTACCCGCGTTAACTATGCGTTAAATCGCGTCTAATCGCTATTTGTGTGTAAGAGTTGAGCTTGATTTGGCAGTGGGTGATATATCAATATGTGATTCATCGATAGAAATCACATAAAAACTAACTGTAGAAGGTGCAAAATTTATTTTTAACGATTAAGCTGTGCAGCGCGACGTCAGGAGCGTCCGAACGAGCGCTTTGTTATGCATTATTTTCATCAATCTTTCCGAGCTGTCTCCATTTTCCATTTTCAATAGTTCCCTCATCTTCAAGCTGATCATACGCAAGTGATTTTTGAAGCCTTATTAGCAATGAACGGCCGTCGTTTGTAAGTGGAAGAATTGTCATTTCATACGCAGTAGTGCTATCGAAATATGCTAATTCTATTTTGTTAAGAAAATCTCCGGCTAATTTTAGCGCACGTTTTACGTCTGCTCTCGATACTCCGGGGAGTGGTGAGTTTTCGCTATCAAGTGCAACTGCCAAGTCATTGTGAGCAATTTTTTTGTTCCTTATTTCTCTAAAATGTCTTACAGAAGTATTTAGTTCTTCCAATATTTCCCTTAACTCACCTACAACACCATTTGTGTCTGATTTTTCTATTTCGTCCGCTAAGTAGGTGAATGACAGGTTGTAGTTTCCTCTCATCTGCGCAGGATCGGTTAATTTACTAAGAGCTAAAACCATGCTATCTATCACGAGCCATTGAAACTCTACTAAAAAGTTCGAGGCTGTTTGATTTATCAAATCAATTCTGTAGGAGTTTGTACCAAATAACTGGACATACATTATCCATCTGTAATGGAGATGAGTGAGCTCTTGCTTGGCACGCTCAAAAGCTTCTTGTAATTCCTTTTCCATACGTTCTTCTTTTATGCATAACTGAAATATGTCACCGGACCTGTGCGGCTTTTCGCGCAGGTCCGGTGGAATGATAGGTTGGGCCTCATGTACTCGTTCATACGATTAAGTGATCGTAGTAGAAATTCGAATCGAGCCGGAGTAGAGCTGACTCAGGTTGTAGTTCCTGAGTCGTGTCCTTCGGAGCAAGAACAGAGCTTCGCGGTGCGGCAAGAGTTCGAGCGTAGTAATGAAAAGTGATAATCAGCAATGCCCCCAGTGCATTCAACGCATTCTTGAGGGTAGCCTCGTGGAAATGCGCGTCACGCTCGTGTTTGACATTGTTGTAACTTCTCCACCATAGCGGGCTCGTGGTGCCAGCCCAGTTAGACCAAGGCTTGAACGATAGGCCGTAACGCGAAACGAAAACCTCCGTATCAGGAAGGTCGGGGATGGCCGGTAATAATGCAGCTTTGTAGTCGTTGATATTTCCACGAGGGGCCGCTGGATTGATCTTTTCGCAAAGAAGTTTTGCGACGACATCAACTTCCGACGCCGCTGCAAAGAGCAAGTGAGCAAGCTCGATCGAGAACGTGTCGAAGTTCGGTTCGCAGAATTCGACATAGCGAGAGACGGCCTCTAGGTCGCGCTCAAGAGCTACGAAGTAGTTCCAGTGGAGCTTTCGTGAGGTCACATGAATTGTCACAGGCAACTCCTAAAAGAGGTCCAACGTTTGAGGTAACCGGCCGCCGGAGCGCGAAACGCGGAGGGAACCTGCAAGCGCAGCTTGCAGGCGGTCCGGTTGACCGATGGGTTGGGCATCACCGCTTTACCACGCCAGGAAATATCTTCCCTACGTGCCAAGGAAGAAGTTCAACAACGACGACGGATAAGCCGAAGAGAACGACGGGTGAGCCGCTAAGAAAGGAAAGCCAGGCTACGTCCTCGATGGGAAGCAAAATTAGGCTTGCCAGGTAGCACCCGATTGCTGGCGAGATAACGAAGGCAATTAGACCCACCCTCGTTAGGCTGTACAGAGCGCGAATGACCTGGGGGGGAGGCATCCAGTACGCAAGACGACTGCGCTTTCGGAGGGTGGGGATATCAATTGCAGGGTATACATTGATTAGGTGAGGAAACATAGCCGCAATATCATTGGCCTTTCCGACGAGCAGCGACTCGCGGTAACGGGTGCTGTACAGGCTACCAAGCCATATCATGAGCACGGGAGCAAGGCTTACTTGAAGCAGGGCAGTAAGGGACTCGAGGCTGATTTTTACGTTGGTGCCAAGCACAGCAACGTCGACTTTTTGAGGAATCTCGATTCCCCTGAACTGAAGTGGTGTGCTACGGAGCTGAGTGATACGGGAACCAAAATCCTCTATTAGTTT
>CAZKPL010000014.1:0-52427 GCA_964554625.1 uncultured Nitrosomonas sp.
TTTTACCAAAACACGAAATATTGCTTGCCAAACCGGGAGGCGTCCATATAAGTAAAAATGTACCACTGAAGCTGCCTTGATGACCGTGATGCTGGCTTGCAATTTGATTTAACCTGGCTGTTGCCATGCAACAACGTGAATGGATCCATGGCCTTTGGGACAAACCCAGAACGGTTGATCTCCCCGTTAAATTCACCCCTTAATCGCTTCTAATGAAAAATCCAGGATCATTCTTAACTGGTTATGCTCTGTATATCATCAGCAAAATTATTGCAATCAGGTATCCAAAAACACAATCTCTTGATTTACCTTCCTTTCAACTGGCTTCCGATTCTGGATAACTAAAAATTTAGGTTGAAAAAAACAGCCATGTAACCTAGCCGTCACGCTGGCTTTGATCGCAAGCAGGGAAGTTTGATGATAAAAACTAGCGCGACGTAACGTGATGTGTTTTCATACTCGTGTGATGCTGCAACTCATGCAAGGGGCGGCCAGGTATTTTGTGGCCGATCCACTGTGGCAGCAATGAACCCGCGATCATCCCCAATGCGGAAATACCAAGTCCGATCAACTGTGGCGGTATCAGACTTGCTTCGCCGATCAGGATTTCGATCATGAGCCAGGAGAGCAAGCCGCCGAGAATAGCCGCTAGCGCACCCTGAGTGGTGGCCCGCTTCCAGAATATGCCACAAAGCAGTGGCACAAATGCGCCGGCAAGTGTGACCTTGTAAGCGCTTTCCACCATTTCAAAAATAGAAGATTCAGAATTCAGCGCAAACGCGAGTACGATACTTCCAAAACCCATCAATGTTGCCCGCATAATCCAAAGGAACTGGCGATCACCCATTCTCGGCCAAAAACCACGGATCACATTTTCAGCAAAAGTAACGGACGGCGCAAGCAATGTTGCCGAGGAGCAACTCATGATTGCTGATATCACTGCACCGAAAAACAGCCCCTGAGCGACCAGTGGCGTGTGTTGCAATACCAGTGTCGGCAGTAACAATTGGGAATCCTCTTCCAGTAATTTGGAAAATAATTCTGGATCGATCATAATTGCAGAATAGGCAATGAACATCGGCACAAAGGTGAAACAGAAATAAATCGAACCACCCAGTACCGAGCCCCACAGGGCAACATGAGCACTCTTTGCCGAGGTAATGCGTTGGAATACATCCTGCTGCGGAATGGAACCGAGCATCATCGTCACCCAGGCACCGAGAAAGGCAATCCACTTCAATGGATCCATTTCCGGAAAAAAATTGAGCTTACCTGCCAAGCTCGCATGATCAATAACCGCCGTGGCGCCCCCGCTGACTTTGCCGCTGATAATCCAGGCGATAAAAAGCAGGCCGCTCATCGATACAAACATCTGTACAAAATCCAGGATCGCCACAGAGAACATGCCACCGAAAGTTGTATAGGTGAGCACGATAGCAGTGCCGAGTATCATGCCTGTTTCCTGACTGACTGTGCCATCAGTGACGACATAAAAAATCAAGCCGAGTGCCTTGATCTGCGCTGCGACCCAACCCAGATAGGCCGTTACGATACAAAGCGAGGTGAGCACTTCGACTGTGCGGTTGTAACGCATGCGATAAAAGTCGCCAAGCGTGAGAATATTGAGCCGATAGAGGTAGCGCGAGAAAAGGATACCGGCAATGATCAGGCACATCGAGGAACCAAACGGATCAGCCACTACACCGGTTAAACCTTCCTTGACGAAAGTGGCCGGTACGCCAAACACTGCCTCTGCGCCAAACCAAGTAGCAAACACCGTAGCAGTCACGACATGCAACGGTAACGAACGACCAGCGACTGCAAAATCCTTGGCGCTGTGCACGCGCGTGGCAGCATAGAGGCCAATGCCCACGGAAACCATCAGGTAGAAAATAACAAACCACAGCAGCATGACCGCCTCACCAAAAAGTGATAAAAATTAGTATTTAGCCAGGCAGGATTATACTGATGGAGATAGGGAAAATAAACGCTCGAAACTATCTCGCCACGCACTTCGTTACCCTTTTAATGTTAATCAGCGCTTACTCGTTATCGTCATCATTTCTGCGCCCACTGCCCATTGTTGTTTTGAATCCAGGTCCCAGCAGGAATTTTCTTGAATATTTCCACAGCATAAACTTTTCCAACCTGATCAACGCTTACACCTTGTGCCGCAGCCTTTTCCTGATAAATTGCTCTGCGTTGGGCATTAATGGCATTAGCTTCTGCTTGAGCACCAGAATTTCTGGCAACCACATAGCCGCTATAGCTTTCGCCTATTGCGCCCGAGGCACGCAGCTGTTCAAGATTATCGGCCCATGCCGGTGTGCCATGGAGTGACAGTATCAACAGAACAGCGCTCATGATTCCCAACAGGGGTTTTGTTTTTAGTATGCTCGGCATACGCAGCATGATATCTCCTTATCGATCTAATTTGGGCACTAGAAGACATTTGGATTGGCTTCAATGTCTTTTTTCGCTTCTTCTTCAAGCTTTACACGTATATTGGCATCCAGCTTGACATTAAGGTTGATGGTGATGGGCTCTTGGGGCGCTTTGACTTTGACGGTAGGTGTGCATGCGGTGATTGCGAGGCAGCAAAGTATCAATAATCCTATAACCGATGGCATCTCTTTGGTTCGATAAATTTTGTGCACGGTTGCACTCCTTTTCTGATGGTCTCCCGGAGCTGGATCTCTGCCGGAATCGGCTATGAGCATAACAGCATATACAATTTAGCAGAATATAACTTAATGTAATCTGAATAGATCGCGTAATACCTCGCTGGACAACTTGTAGCCCTGACCAATAGCCTGCAGAATCTCGCCAATATTACTTTCAAGATTGAGATTCAAGCGAAACATCTGTCCCTCTTTAATATTGGGATTATTTCCCAGCAGGGAGAGGGTGGCTACCAAGTCATGCGCTGCGGACTTATCGAGTTTTAGTGACAGTTCGCTATAGTGAAAATCCTGCAGCGCCTGAAGTAACCAATCCATTTCCTTGCCTGCGCCGGCTAACAGCTGCGAGGCCTTGTCAGACTGGAAGTGCAGCACGCCGGGTGCTTCCGCCATGAGATGGCTGTTTCGTATGATGACCTGACTGCCTTCAAATGTAATCGGAATACTGCCACTGACACGACCATTTCCCGTCAATCCTTCTACCTGAATCTGATTGAACAGAACCTCAAGATCGATATCATCCACGCGTATCACCAAATCGTTGCGGGCGGAAGCTGGATCAATGATGGCAGGTCCTAAAGACACTTTCCCTCCAAGCAGAAAGAGACCTGCTTTCTCGATGACGATGCGAGGCGGAGAACCTTCAATTTGGTAGGAAACCGCCAGACTTTCCAAGGGAATACCGGGATCGATGCGCTGAATGGTGAGGGTCTGCTGCGGTGGACTACGAGGTGACGACAAGTCATTTAAGCTCAGCGTTGCACTCAGATTGCTAATTTGGGTGGTTGGATGCACAAACGATACACGGTCGAGATCAACTACGCCGCTGCTGCGCATGCCTTTCCTGGACCACTCGAGTTGAGCACGGGCGCTAACCATGCCGCTCACATCCTCCAACTGGGCAAGAGCGGGTAAAAGTGTTTTAGGTTGCAGACCGCCGACTGCAAAGGTTAAGGGAGTAATTGCCACCCTTAACATGCCATCGCCTCTATCGAGCGCCAGCTTGCCAGTGAGTGTCAGGTAGTGTAATCCCGGCGTACCGCCAGCGACATCCATCGCATACACGCTGGATTGACCCTGAACAGATTGAATGCTGCCGGAAACGGAAAGTGGGGCGAAGTAGGGTGTGGATGTCTGGTGGTACAGTTGACCGATGGTGAAGTCAGCAATCTTGCCGGTTTCTGTACCCGGCTGGAGCACCGCTGCAATATTACTCAGCTGCAGGTGCAATTGCGGCAGGGTGAGACTCATATCCCTGATGGCACCTTGACCTTGATATTTTTCACCGGCAACAAGTTCTCCATTCAAGGTTATCTTTCCGGGATCAATTCGCGCTTCAACCGCTTGCGCCTCTTCTTGCTCGACCAGCAGCGTGAAGGTTGCTGCTGCTGCGGCGAGGTGATGTTTGAGTACCAGGCCTTGCGGCTTTTTCACCAGCTCGATATCCGCTTGGGAAATAGACAGGTTTAAAGGTTTTTTGAGGCTAACGGCATGGACCGGATCAATCGCATCGAGCGTGGCCCGCCCCACCTTTTGCAGCGCCATTCGCCAGGCGTCATGATTGAAGTGAATCTGCATCGGCAAGACAATCGAAGCTTGGCGAACAATCAACTGCCCGGCAGTCAGTCGATCTGCATCAGCACGCAGATCAAGCTTGCCAGAACCCTGAGCAACAGCTACATCAAGCCCAAGTTTACCGTTAAGATTAGTTATCTTTTGTGGAAAGCTGAGCGCTTGTAGTTCAAGCTGAGCTTGCCCGGTCAGCATACTGCGTTGCAGCCAGCTCAATCCATTCAGGCCATCATGGTGGAACTCCTGAAAGGGAGGAGTCCGTCCGCTGATTTTCATCGCTAATACTACCGATCCTGCACTGGGCTGAACAAGGCCGAGCAATTGCCAAGGATAATGCCTGACTGGGCCATCGGCATTGAAAACGAGGTCGATATCAGGTGCATCGAGGTAATGACGTGCCGTGACATTCAGCTCTGCCACCAGTGTATCGGCGGAAGCCAGTAATTTCCCGGTCAGCTGCGCATTTGATTCATCCGTGTGCAAACCGAATCTGGCTTGCTCAAAGATTTGCTCGGATGACTGCGCCCCCTGGCCGCTCCTTCGCAGATGGATATCGGTTAGCATGAATTCAGCGCTAATATGCCGCGGGCGCCGCGCTACAAGCATGAAGGCTGCATCGCCCGTGAAACTGGAAATTTGCGCCTTGGGCAGACTCAACCTGCCTTCTGCAACGGTCATTTTGCCTTGCAGATTTCCTTGCGTATCCAGAGTGGCAGCAAGCGTACTCTTGGCCTGGCCTGCCGGGCTGGTAATTTCCCCATCGAGGTCGATAAAGAAAGTGCCTGATTCAGTTTGATTGAGGTTACCGGACAGCGCGATGACAGCATCGCTCCAAGCTGAACGCACATGAATGACCGAATCCCTGAGTGAAATAGCAGGCAACCTGATCGGATCCGAATTTTCCCCAGTAGAGGAAAGCAGGGGTTGCAGTGAACCCAAAAGAGGCTGCTTCCCGCTCAGATCGAGTGCCATTTGCAGTCCGCTCATTTCAACCGAGCTAACCATTCCTGCGAGCAGATCGCGCAAATGCCAGGAAACATGAATCTTGTCAGCATGCAGTTCCTTGGCAGCGCCTATCGTTAGGTCGCGTAATAACAGGCTATTAAGCGAAATATCTACAGCCGAAAGAGATGGCATTGGAATGTTTTGTTCGCGTAATTGATAGCTGATGAGTGATGCCATCAGCGGAACGCGAAATGCATAGAGCCCCATGCCAGTTATTATGACAAGGCTAGCCAGAGTCAGTAGCCAAGTCGCTAAATGTTTGCTTGTCTTGTTCATTAATACTGTTTGAAATAACTAACAAAATCTATTGTAGCCATTAAGCTGGTCATGGATTCCGGCCACAGCTTTTAGAGATATTACCCGGAATTCCTCTTTTAACCCGATCCGGAAGCGAGGTATAGATAACGCTGCCCAATCTGGGTGCGAAAAGAATGAGTGGTGTAAATTATTTGCTGCCTAAAGAAGGGCTGGCCCAAAACATCGTCCTTAGACAACCCAGGGATAATTATTTTTAACAGCGATCGTTAGATCTTGCTATACCTTCCCCAGTATTTCTTTTGCGATCACCACCACTCGTTCCGGCTCGAAGCCGAATTCTTTCTGCAGTTCCTTCAAGGGAGCTGAAGCGCCAAAGGTCTGCATGCCCACGATGCGGCCGCTATTGCCTACATAGCGCTCCCAACCGAAGGTGGATGCCTGCTCAATCGCGATGCGTGCTTTGATTATGGGGGGAAGTACACTTTCACGGTACTCCTGCGTTTGGTGCTCGAAGATATCCCATGACGGCATGGACACAACGCGGGAGAAGATGCCTTCAGAGATGAGCTGCTCGTGGGCCTGCACAGCAAGGCTGATCTCGCTGCCGGTTGCGATCAATATAATCTCGGGCTTGCCACCCGGCGTATCCGCGAGCACATAGGCTCCCCGAGCCACGCCACTGGCAGGCGCATATTTACTGCGGTCCAATGTCGGAAGCGCTTGGCGCGACAGCACCAAGGCAGCCGGGCGGTGGCGCAGTTGCATAATGACGCGGTATCCCTCGACGACTTCGTTGGCATCGCCAGGACGCAAAAGCGTCAGGCCAGGGATGGCGCGCAAAGAGGCAAGATGCTCGATTGGTTGGTGCGTTGGACCATCTTCCCCATCGCCCATGGCGTCGTGAGTGAATATAAAGATAGTCGGCAACTCCATCAGGGCCGACAAGCGAATCGCAGGCCGCGCGTAGTCACTGAAGATAAAGAAGGTGGCGCCGTAAGGTCGCAGCTTGGATAATGATAGCCCATTTATGATGGCACCCATGGCGTGCTCGCGGATACCGAAATGCAGATTTTTCCCCGCCGGCGTGCTGGCCTGGATATCTTCTGCGCCGGGATAGGTCAACAAGGTTTTGTTCGACGGGCCAAGATCCGCAGAACCGCCGATCAGCCAAGGAATGTTTTGTGCCAGCACGTTCAGCACTTTACCAGAGATCTCCCGTCCTGCCAGTCCCTTGGGATCCTCGGGAAATACCGGCAGGCTGCGATCCCAGCCGGCGGGCAATTCGCGTCGCTGCATCTGATCGATTTCAATGGCGAACTCAGGATACTGGGTACGATAATCAGCAAACAGCGCTGCCCATGCACGATGCGCTGACGCTCCGCGCACGCCAATGCCAGCGGCAAAATGCTCACGTACCTCTTCGGGCACGAGGAACTGCGCGTCCTCGGGCCAGCCGTAGGCACGTTTGGTAGCGCGGACTTCGTCCGGACCGAGCGGCTCGCCGTGAGCTGCGGCGGTATCCTGTCGACTCGGCGAACCGTAACCGATGTGACTGTCGAGCATGATGATGGTGGGTCGGCCTTTGGTTTCCCGAAATACCTGCAAGGCGCGACCGATTCGTTCGGTGTCATTTGCGTCACTCAATCGCAGGACATTCCAATGATAGCTGAGGAATCGCGTCGCCACGTCTTCCGTAAACGTAAGCTGAGTGCTGCCTTCAATGGTAATGCGGTTGTTGTCGTAGATCCAGCAGAGATTATCGAGGGCAAGATGGCCTGCCAGCGAAGCAGCCTCTGACCCTACACCTTCCATCAAGTCTCCATCGCTACAAATGGCGTAGATATTGTAGTCGAAGAGGTTGAAAGCCGGCTTGTTATAGCGGCCTGCGAGCCATTTCTCGGCGATCGCCATACCGACGCTGGTTGCGATACCTTGTCCGAGTGGCCCCGTGGTGACCTCTACGCCGGATACCCAGTGATACTCAGGGTGACCCGGGGCTTTGCTGCCGAATTGGCGGAAACGGCGGATATCCTCCAGTGTCACCGAAAGCTGTCCTAGCCTCTCGTAGTCTGCATTGACTGCACGTGTACCCGTCAGATGCAACACCGACCACAGCAACATTGACGCGTGCCCGTTCGACAGCACGAACCGGTCCCGATTGGGCCAGATCGGGTCCTGTGGATCGAACTGCATGACGCGGTTCCAGAGGGTGTAGACAAGCGGCGCAAGCGCCATAGCTGTACCGGGATGGCCAGAATTGGCCGCTTGCACGGCATCAATCGACAACGTACGGATGGTGTTGATAGACAACTGGTCGAGTTCAATATCGGTCATACGCTTTCCTCGTGGCATGAATCAATTTCCGGCGTTTGCCGCTTCCAGGCAGTCGTGCGCTTGGATAGCAAGATACTTTAAAGTTCATTTTCATTCTTGTTGATTGTTAGGAGCTATTGCGGAGAGCATATTTGTTACGCATAGTTTTAATCAACAGTACCAGACAAAACAGCAAGGCGCTGAACAGCACGATGGTCGCGCCAGAGGCTACATTAAAAATATAGCTTAAATATATGCCCATCACACCTGTTATAGCGCCGATACTCATGGAGTAACCAATCATTCGGCTAAAACGATTGGTTATCATTCTTGCTGTCATGGCGGGAGCTATCAGGGCGGCTGCTACCATCGTAACGCCAACTACATTAAGGGACGCGATAACAGAGAATGTGAGGAGAAGCGAAAACATTATTTGTACGAACGCTGTTTTTATCCCGAATACCCTGGCTGCTTCATTATCAAAAGTCGAGAAAAGCAACGGCCTATAGGTAAAAAATATCGTCATTGACGTAAGGATCGTAACCCATCCAATCATCGTTAAATCTTGCTCTGTCATCCCGAGGATATTACCAAACAAAGCTGCTTCAAAATTTTGCCTGAAATTACGTAGCTTACTGATGATGGCTACGCCCAAAGCAAACATAGCTGTCGTTACTAAGCCGATTGCCGCATCTAGCTTGATTTGATTGTTTTTAGTCACGCGATTGATGAGAAGGGTGGCAAGCAAGCCCATAGCGCATGCGCCGACATAAAAATTAAAATTCAACGTGATGCCAACTACTGCGCCGCCAATTGCGGCGTGAGATAAGCCGTGACCGATATAGCTCATGCCACGCAGAACAACGAACACACCGATCAAGCCGCATAATGTCCCAATCATCAATGCAGCGAGTAAGCCACGACAGAAAAATTCATATTCGAGTGGCTCGATAAGAAACGCCATTATTGAGTTTCATCCATAAAATTGAGTGGCGTGCTATTGGCTATCAAAAAATGGCCATCGTATTTAACGATTACTATATCCCCGCCATAGGTTTGGGTAAGAACCTCGTTGGTGAAAATTTCGTGCGGCCGTCCTTGGGCAACTATACCCTTATTAAAGCAAATCACCCAAGGGAGATGAGAGGCAACTGCATTAAGATCGTGCGTAGTCAATAATATCGTCATTCCTTCGCGATTGAGATCACTCAACAAGTGCAGTACTTCGTGCTGAGTTTTGATATCAACTCCCGATGTGGGCTCGTCCAATATGAGGAGCTGTGGGTTACTGATCAATGCGCGCGCAAGAAAGGCGCGTTGTCGTTGCCCCCCAGAAATATGGGCGATATGTTGATGCAAGCAATTATCGACACCTAGTTTGTAGGCGACATCATGAATCCTTGTACGCTCTGTTCTACTTAGCCATGGCCAGATGCGCTCATTGGTATACAATCCCATGGCGATCGCTTCTTCTACCGTAATCGGGAAACTCCAATCAACACTTGCTAGCTGCGGAACAAAGCCGATAGAACCCGGTGCTACTTTTCCTGCAGGATTGCTATTCAGCAAAATCTTGCCAGAAATAGCACGATGGGTCCCTAAAATGAGTTTAAGTAGCGTGCTTTTACCACATGCAGTAGGACCAACAATGCCAGCAAATTGGCCAGCGGCAATTTCAAGCGACAGGTTGCTGAAAACGATATTTTGTTCATAGCCTGCAGTTACCTTACTAAGACTGATGGCAGAAACAGCATGATTTTCAAAAGGTGAGATTGCTTGCATCGATATTCGCCAGGCAGGCTGGATCGCCTTCTAATGCTTCGACCATGATCGTCAAATTATTGACCATCATACCGATGAATGAATCATTGGGGGGAACTGGGAGCGTATCATCAGAAAGTTGATCGACAAATTTAACATTCGCTTCACGCGCGATTTGCGCCATCACTTTGCTAGGAAAAACTTCAGAACCAAATATCGCTGGTACGTTTTCTTTTTTAATTTGCTTGATGATACGAATAATTTCCTGTGGGCCTGGCTCTGAGAAATCAGCAGGCTGTAAAGCTGCGATCACTGTCATACCATAGCGGGGTGCAAAATAAGCAAAAGAATCATGATAAGTAACGAGTTTGCGATTTTGCGGCGGAATCGTTGTGATGCAGTCAAAGATCGTATTATCCAATTTTCCGAGTTTTGCCCGATAGGCAGCCGCATTTGCAAAATAACCCGCTTTATTGATGGGATCGAGCTCGCTGAGACTATCCCTGATGATTTCGACATAGCGCATCACTAATGCGATATTGAGCCACAGATGAGGGTTCGGATAGCCCTTTTCACGAGGATAGCTGAAATCAAATTGCCATTCTTCTTGTGTGAGTGTTTGGTTGCCCAGTTGCACGATGGGCGTTTCAGCTTTTTTTATCTTCTCGGCTAAGCGAACGGTGGGTAACTCTAAATCAAGGCCATTAACGATAATGATATCAGCGGCTCGAAGCACTTTCGCATCTGTCGGAATGGGCTCGAAAGTGTGTGAGTCGTTCCCATCTGGAATAATCCCTATGATGTCGATATGGGGAGCGCCAACATTCTGAACGATATTGGTAATCGGCGCGACCGTTGTGACGACCAAAAGCTTTTTATTTGCTGTCGATGCACAAGCAAAATACGGAAGAAATAGCGCTAATAACGCAATAAAAAGTTTCCGAACATTCTCGATCGATATTCTCATGGCGATATTTTTTCCTCTGTCTCAATTTCTAGAAGACGGCATCTGTCAATAAACAATCAATCTAGCAAGGTTCTTTGGAAGAGTCAGATCCGTTGTGATTAGGTTCTGTTAGCGTTGTTTAACGTTGATAGATATCGACAAGATTTTCTACGATAGTGTGTATGAAAAATTAAAAATTTATCACACTATTGGCGTACTCGATGCGTTGTCTTTTTATATCATATTCGAGTATGAAGAAATAGAAGTGTTTCATATCGATAAGAATTATCGAGGATTAATTTCTGAATCACCGCTGGTTTCTGGATAGAGTGAGGATGCAAGAGTGGGGAAGATACTGATATTTCTTAAGAAAATAGGCCAGGATATCGCTTCCTGGCAACTGTTGGTATGGATTGGCATGCCGTATTTAGCTGATGCAGCCGGAATACCCACCCTGGAGGAAGTGGTTGTCAAAGCTGATGCAAAGAATTTAATGGGAATAGCCAATTCTGCAAGTGAAGGCACAGTGCTTAAGCCGCAGCTTGATTTGCGTCCGGTTTATCGTCCAGGTGAATTGCTGGAAAGTGTGCCGGGGTTGATTGTGACTCAGCATAGTGGGGAAGGAAAAGCCAATCAGTATTTTTTGCGCGGTTTTAATCTTGATCATGGCATGGATCTTCGAATCACCGTCGATGGTATGTTGGTCAATCAGCGTTCGCACGGGCATGGTCAAGGCTGGGCGGATACTAATTTCGTCATTCCTGAATTGGTGAGTGGTTTGCAATATCTGAAAGGTCCTTATTACGCTGATCAAGGAGATTTCTCTTCAGCGGGCGCGGTCAGTATGAGCTACCTCAATAAACTACCTCAAGGGATCGCTAGCTATGGGCTGGGTCAGCAAGGATTTATGCGCGGTTTGCTTGCCAAGTCCCATGAAGTGGGGGCTGGCAATGTTTTATACGCTGCCGAGCTGCTGACTAAAGATGGCCCGTGGACCAAGAAAGAGAATTTCAAGAAATTTAACGCTTTACTGCGCTATAGCCAGGAGACGAAAGCGACTCAATTTAACATCACAGCGATGGGCTATGGAGGGCGCTGGCATGCAACTGATCAGATACCTCTGAGAGCGGCGACGAGCGGTTTAATTTCCCGCTTAGATGCGATCGATCCGAGCGATGGGGGAGAAGCGCATCGCTTTAGCCTCTCAGGCGCCTTGCGGCACACCAGTCAATATGGCGTCACTCAATTGAATCTTTATACCCTCCATACCAATTTGGCGCTATTTTCAAACTTTACCTATTTCCTGGACGATCCAGTCAATGGTGACCAATTCTCGCAAGTCGATAAGCGTTTCCAGTCTGCAATGAATCTGAGCCACTTTTGGGTAAACAGCATGGGCGGAGTTGAATTTGAAAACACGCTTGGCGTTCAGTTTCAGAATGATGTAATCGACAATGGCTTGTTAAGTACAAAACAGCGACAAACCCTGTCGGCGACGCGGAAAGACCACATTAACCAGAACAGCGTAGGGATTTATTATCAGAATAGCATTCAGTGGCTAGAAAAATTCCGCAGTGTGGCAGGGGTGCGCTCGGATTACTATTGGTTTGATGTGAACAGTCAGCAAAGCATTAACTCAGGTCACCGCTATGACAGCATGACAAACCCCAAGCTTAGTTTGATTTTTGGGCCTTGGGCCAAATCAGAATTTTATTTTAGCTATGGAAGGGGTTTTCATAGCAATGATGCGCGCGGCACCACCGCTAGGGTCGATCCCAAATCGGGTGATCCAGTCAGTCGAGTGACACCACTCGTTCGTTCTGCTGGGTATGAAGCTGGATTGCGCACAGCCATCGTTCCTGGCATGCAAGCTTCATTCTCGATTTTTCGGCTGGAGCTGGATTCAGAGCTGTTGTTCGTCGGCGATGCAGGCACCACGGAAGCAAACCGCCCAAGCAAGCGTGAAGGATTTGAAATTTCGACATTTTACATGCCAACCGATTGGCTGATTATCGATTTAGACTATGCGCTGACACGCGCCCGTTTTACCGATGCCGACCCGGCAGGCGACCATATACCCGGAGCAATTAGTGGAGTAGGCAAGGCGGCGCTATCCGTAGACAACATTGGCCGTTTCTATGGAAGCATACAGTTCCGCTATTTTGGCAAGCGTTCTTTGATCGAAGATAATAGCGTACAATCAGATCATACCATGACGCTGAATGGTCAAATGGGTTACAAAATCAATCCTAATGTTCGAGCACTCATCCAAGGGTTTAATCTATTAAATACCCAAGCGCATGCCATTGATTATTTCTATCCCTCTAGACTTCCTGGCGAATCCCAAGAGGGAATGGCGGATCTTCATTTTCATCCGATAGAAAGCCGTTCCTTTCGTGTCAGTTTGCTAGTCAATTATTAATAGCCTGTGCATGTGTGCGCAGCTGGTAATTTTATATTGTGCTTGCTGCTTGCAGTGGTAAGCTAACGAATCAAGATACCTTTTGGTCGTAACTGTTCTCAGCGCTATAAAATTTCTAGGAGAATTGGATATGGAGCGACATACCATTTCATTGGATACACAACTTTCTGAGCAATTCGATAAATTTATGCAGGCACGTGGCTATGTAAATCGCTCAGAAGCGATGCGCGATCTGATACGTGAGCGTCTGGAAGCAGATCGCCTAGAAAAGAACATCCATGGCTATTGTGTTGCGACCCTCAGCTATATCTACAACCACCATGAAAGAGATCTGGCGAGCCATATCACGTCGGTCCATCATTTTCATCATGATTTGACTTTGTCTAGTATGCATGTGCACATGGATCACGATAATTGCCTTGAGGTCGTTTTCATTCGAGGAACGGTGCAGGATGTCAGGCGTTTTGCAGACAAAGTCATCGCCACCCGCGGAGTGCGGCACGGTAAATTGCATATCGTGCCTATCGAGCTTTCACAAGAGCTGCATGCGCATTCAGCTGAGCCTCACATGCACAGTAGCCCGCTTACTTGAACCTTGCATCGTAATCGTAAGAGTGGGATGGACAGTCTAAAGCCCGCCTGGAAGCGGGCTTTTTGTCACGGCGCCATTATGAGCTAACATTTCCCCAGTATTTCGATTTGCTTGCTGCAAACAGAAACATCCACATCACCAGTACGAAAGGAAAGGTCAGGGTCGGCAAGCCGATGGGTGCCAGGAAATTAGCCAAGCCAGCTTGACATATGACGGTAAGCCCACCTGCAAGAAGAGCGAGTACCGCACTTCTTTTGGAAGGTTTGAGAAAAACCCATCCTACCGCCATCATGGTTAACACTGGGTTAAAAGCGTATAAACCCATTTCGATAAGATTTTTATCTGCGCCCAGTAGGATAGGAATCACGACACCCACGATGGCGCCTGATAGCGCCATCACTGCCCCACGGAGTGAGGTAACGGCAATACCGACCAGGAACATCATGCCCACGATGACGCTATCAGCAAACATGACTTCACTGATACCCTTGGAGACAGCTACATGCCACATTTCGATAGGAATCATGGATATATTGGCTGTTTCTGCAGGAATACTCGCGATAGGTAAAACGGACCCACGCGAGAAACTGTCGAAAGCGAATACTGCGGCCATGAACATCCAGCAGGTTAAAACGAATGGCGATGTCGAAGCAGGAATGTCGTAAGGCTGCAGGATGCGCATTAATGCGGCCAATACGATGCTCGATAAAATAGAAGCAAAGACGACGTATAGCCAAAGCTGAGGAGAGTGTTCCAGAAATAAGAAAAGACAGGGGCCGACGAGCGTTCCGTTGAAGCCATACAACCCCGCATCGATATCCTCCTCCGGAAATCCGAGTAGATAGGCAGCAACGGTACTGCTGATGACTCCCGCTGTCGCTGCCAATCCCGCAGTGATTCCTCCCACATACAAGGCAGTGAGAAAAATGAAACCTGTTACCGCATTGCAACAAAAAAATACTTGTCCGGCTCCTCTCAAGAGGACGCGCAGAGGCCGCGGTATTGCTTTGTCAACAGTTAAAGACCAAGCCATCATGACCAGCTCCTAAAGTGTTTATAAAAACACTGCTTTTGTAGTAACAAAACCAATTCTTCTAAGACAGCCTGCTTAAGTAATTGCATAAGCAAACCGCCAGCTAAGCAAGCCAGGAAAAGCACTCAGCTTTGTCGTGATTTCACTTCATCCAATAATCCCTGCTTAACGATGAAATCAACGATTTGATCGACACCTTCGCCGGTATGCAGGTTGGTGAACACAAACGGCCGGTCACCACGCATTTTTTTGGCATCGCGAGCCATCACTTCCAAATTTGCCCCCACATAAGGTGCGAGATCCGTTTTATTGATGACCAGTAAGGCAGAACGGGTGATGCCGGGTCCACCTTTACGTGGGATTTTTTCCCCTGCTGCGACATCGATGACATAAATAGTCAAATCAGAAAGCTCAGGACTGAATGTCGAGGCAAGATTATCGCCACCCGATTCGATGAGAATGAGATCAAGATCAGGAAAATCCGCTGTCATGCGCGCAATGGCTTCCAGGTTGATGGATGCGTCTTCTCTAATGGCAGTGTGCGGACATCCGCCTGTTTCCACACCCATCAAGCGCTCAGGAGGTAACGCATTTGCGCGCAACAGGATCTCCATGTCTTCTTTTGTATAGATGTCGTTGGTAATCACCGCCATTTCATAGCGATTTCGCATTCTTTTGCTTAATGCTTCACATAAAGCTGTTTTCCCAGAGCCAACCGGCCCGCCGATGCCAACTCGAAGAGGATTAGGTAATTTGCTCACGTTTTTATACTTCCATGAAAATTATGAACGATAAATTCGACTATACTGCGTTTCATGCTGCATCGATAGCAATGACAATCCCGGTGCCCAATTAGACAGTTCGTCATCGTCGAGCTGCTGCGCATGCGACGCGGCTGTCTCGATCGCATCATGCAGGGAAAGCAGGAGATTCTGACCTGACATCTGGCCGAGCGGTACAGACTTGACGCATACCAATACCTGGTTCTCAACCAGCGAAAACAGCATACCCACCAGCGCAGCTTCATGCGGGATGGCAAGTGCTTCTGCGGCGCACGCAAACGCTGTTGGCAACGGTATTTCGGCTTGGCCCGTCAGAAATGATCGCAATGGCTCATCCGCGATTCTCAGATCGATAACCAGCTTCCCTAAGGAATAACCCATTTGAATCGTCTCTGCGCGAAACTCGGCGGTATCTCTGGAAGCAATAAAATACTCCGTCCAGTAACCCGCCATTTCCAGATCTCGTCTTGAAAACGCTTTTAACAGGCGCCATAAGATGGGCGCCTCGAAGTCAGCGACAATGCCCAGTGATTCTGTAATCCATTTACGTGCCGAGCTTTCATTTTTTACGCTACCTTTTTCAATGGCAGACTCTAATCCTTGCGAATATGTGTAGGCGCCTACTGGTAACGAAGGACTGGCAAGTTGCAGTAAGCGAAGTAACAAAGTTGATTGCAGGATTGTCATTTATGAGTGTGAATCAGAAGGACGATGAATTTTCTGGCGCACAGGAATAGGAGCAAGTGGGCCATGCGCGTGATAATGACCATCCCCATGGTGATGATGCTCTCCTCCCGTGTATGCGCCTGCTTCCGGCTCAAACTGGGCTTTTTCTTCTGTCACGACCGCACCCAGACCTTCCAGCATTTGCTTCAATACTTCGTCTTTGTGGATGCGGAGAAATGTTTCGCCAATTTGTGTTTGGGTATGGCGATTACCTAAATGAAAAGCACAGCGCATCAGATCATGTGGTGTACGGCAAGTGACACGGTAAGTGGGCTCATGGGCTGCGATAATTTGGACAACACGTCCATCGTTGCCTTTGAGCAAATCATTATGCCGTAATACAGTACCCCGTGTGGTGAAAATAGCGACTTCTTCGCCTGATGGCAGGTTCGTTCGAAACCGGCTACTCTCACGCATTTCGTAAGGCAGAACAAGTTGTGCAAAAATCGATTCTGCATGGTCTACTTTAGTATTTAACGTAAGCATTTATCTTTTAATCCATCGAAGGTTATTAAGGATTGCTATCTACAATAGAATGTAAAGTGCTTTCTGGTCGTAATCATGATAAACAGAGTAGCTTTTTCCAGCAGGAAAAGCTGGCTTGTCTGAAAAGAAAAGGCTTGCTCTGTCGTTGCTATTTCTAGAATAGGAAATAGCGTTGCGCCATGGGCAATACATCTTCTGCACCACAAGTTAACAATTGTCCATCAGCACGCACTTCATACGTCTCCGGATCGACTTCCATCTTGGGCGTTGCGCTGTTATGAATCATGTCCTTTTTGCGCAAATTGCGCGTATCTTTAACCCCAATGATATTTTTATCCAGTCTTAATTGATCGACTAAACCTGCGCTGAGTGCGGCCTGCGAAGCGAATGTGAAGCAAGAAGTTTTGATCCCACCGCCATAACCGCCAAACATGTAGCGATAATGCACGGGTTGCGGTGTAGGAATCGAAGCATTCGGATCACCCATCAACGCGGCTGCGATCATACCGCCTTTTAAGACCATGGAAGGCTTGATCCCAAAGAAAGCGGGCCGCCACAGAACGAGATCAGCGTATTTACCGACTTCAATAGAGCCAACCGCATGGGAAATACCGTGGGTGATCGCCGGATTGATGGTGTATTTGGCAATATAGCGTTTGACGCGGAAGTTATCATGCCGAGAATTATCTTCTTGCAAGGTGCCGCGTTGTATCTTCATTTTGTGCGCAGTTTGCCAACTGCGTAAAACGACTTCACCAATCCGCCCCATGGCTTGCGAGTCTGAAGACATCATTGAAATAGCACCCATGTCATGCAGAATATCTTCGGCAGCGATGGTTTCTTTGCGGATACGTGATTCTGCAAAGGCGACATCTTCTGGAATGCTTGCGTGCAGATGATGGCACACCATTAACATGTCCAGATGCTCGTCGAGCGTATTGACCGTATACGGGCGAGTTGGGTTGGTCGAAGACGGTAACACGTTTTCCTGTCCCACGACGGCTATGATATCCGGGGCATGCCCTCCCCCTGCCCCTTCGGTATGAAAGGTATGGATGGTGCGGTCTTTCATGGCGGCTATGGTATTCTCCAAATAACCGCCTTCATTGATGGTGTCGGTATGGATCGCCACTTGTATGTCGTATCTGTCCGCCACGTTTAGACAGTTGTCGATGGCAGCATAAGTCGTTCCCCAGTCTTCATGCAGCTTCATTCCACATGCACCTGCAAGAATCTGCTCTTCGAGCGGGGCGGGCAGACTGGCGTTACCCTTGCCAAAAAAACCAGTATTCATGACCAGTCCATCTGAGGCGCGCAGCATGGAACGGATATGCCATGGGCCGGGCGTACAGGTCGTTGCCGCAGTCCCAGTTGCCGGGCCTGTACCGCCACCGAGCATCGTGGTAATCCCATTCATCATCGCTTCCTCGGCTTGTTGTGGCGAAATAAAATGAATGTGTGTATCTACACCCCCCGCTGTGACAATCTGGCTCTCACCGGCAATAATTTCGGTGGCCGCGCCGATGGTCATGGTTACGTTAGGTTGGATATCCGGGTTGCCGGCTTTGCCGATCGCGGCAATTTTGCCGTTCTTGATACCGATGTCTGCTTTAACGATGCCCCAGTGATCGATGATGGTGGCATTGGTAATGACGGTATCCATGACCTCGTTATGATTGCGCTGCGATTGACCCATGCCGTCTCGAATGACTTTCCCCCCACCGAATTTCACCTCTTCGCCATAGGTGGTGAAATCTTTTTCAATCTCGATAAAAAGTTCTGTATCAGCCAGACGGACGCGATCGCCAGTAGTAGGGCCCATCATTTCCGCATAGGCACGACGGGAAATTTTTACGCTCATTTTTGTGCTCCTATAAAATTTGTGCGATACACGACATGCTATTTAAGCTTGCCCATCACTTTCTGATTAAATCCGTAAACGATGCGATCTCCGGCTAATTCGACGAGCTCAACGGTTCTTTCTTGGCCGGGTTCAAATCGTATGGCCGTGCCCGCCATGATATTCAAACGCATGCCATATACTTCTTCCCTATCGAATTGCATGGCGGAATTGACTTCATAAAAATGAAAGTGTGAGCCGATTTGGATCGGTCTATCACCTCCGTTGGCAACTTTGATGGTTTTGGTCTTTCTGCCTGCGTTGAGCTCGATCTCTCCTGGTTCTGGAAAAATTTCACCTGGGATCATAGGTAATCTCATGATGCTCTCCTCATCTAAATAGGGCTATTTATAGAATGGGATTATGGACAGTTACCAGTTTAGTCCCATCCGGAAACGTCGCTTCGACCTGGATGTCTGGGATCATTTCTGGCACACCTTCCATCACATCTGCACGGCTCAGTACTTTTTGACCAGCGGTCATCAGTTCGGCAACCGTCCGCCCATCTCTGGCGCCTTCCAAGACGGCACAAGTGATCAGGGCAACGGCTTCTGGATAGTTGAGGCGCAAGCCGCGCGCCTTGCGTCGTTCGGCAAGCAATCCAGCAGTAAATATTTGTAATTTGTCTTTTTCTCTCGGTGTGAGGTCCATAGCGTTTCTCCTTGGTAAATTACATGCTTGATTTTCCATGTTGCTGCTAACTAAGGCTAAATTCCATCAGAAGGTTACCCTAAAACAAGGTATCATCATGTGTTCCACATGCGTGGGACTATTCCAGTGCGCCCGAGAATTTCTGGACGAAACAAGGCCCAGGCACGCAGCATGACATGCCGTGCTACTTCACTCGAATCGCCTAAATAACGAACAATGACGATGGATTTGAATTGAGATATGCCAATCTCGCCAATACCTTTGGTAATGCCTTCTGCTTCTGCGCGCGCCAAATCGATCAATGATTGATTTATTGTTTTTCCAGTCAAAATTAACGTCGCACAAACTGTTTTGCCCGCAAGAGCGAGCGAATCCTTCATAGCCTGGCTTCCTCCTTGAAGCCGTATTTGTTCAAGCCAAATCTTTTTTCCATCTCGCTGGATACTGGTGCGTTGTCTGATCTGACCGTTGTTGAACGATTCACCCGAGGCAGTGCGCCCAAAACATAATATTTCACATCCGATATAGGCTGCGTCTTTCTCAAGGGTGACTTGGTGGTCGACCATAACATTTGCATTATCAAAAAAAATGGTTTCTTGGGGTACCCATTCGAGCGATCCGCCAGCTCGCACCTCGATGCTAATTTTCTGCTGGGAAACATGCCCGTTGGCTTTGTACCATTTGCCTGCGCCAGGGGTGGTGATTTGTGCGCTGGCGGATGTGCCCACTCGTGCCGAGATGGATAATTCATCACCCCCAACAATGCCTCCTGGCGGATGAACAATGACCACATGGCACACTTCCTTACCCTCTGGGTAAAAAGGTTTTTGTATCAATAGCGGGCCAAAATGATTTCTTTCAATTAAGCGCGTAACCTCGCTGTCTCTTTCGAATCCCAGTGATAGCCTCGCTTGTAGGGGTGTATAGGCTGTTTTTGTTTCCAAAGGCACGGCGGTGTGGAGTGGAAGATGCGCATCTTCTGTTGAAGATGTCGCACTCACTCGTGGGTTGTTTACTGCTGTCCCAACTGCTGCTCGATTCATAATATTTAGCGTGTCGTTAACAGGGAGTATGTAACGCGCCGTATCCCTAAATCTGTATTTGAAATGATATTTTGAAGATATCCACAGCACGTCCGGTTACATCTGGCGCATAATTCAGTCCTTTGGTAAAAAGATCACCATGCTGGTAATAGGCTGAGATACGTGCGTTGAACCCATCAATAATATAATTGAGGCCAGCTTCAATTTCTTCCCGGTTACTGCTGCGATTGGGCTGAACACTGGTAAATCTGCCATAAGGCTGGAATTGTCCGATGCCTATCTTTGTAGGAATTAAATAAAGGCCAGTGACGGTCCACGATTTACCGTCAAATATACAGAAGCAATCCCGATCAGCGAATGCTGCTGTCGAATAATCCGCGTAGAATTGCTTATATTCCGCATTTGCAGTCATCACCCCCATATTGCTGGGCAACACTTTCTCGAACAATGCATCCCCTACAAAACCGAGAAAATCACTCCGATGCGCAAAGGAGCCTGCCCCATTCTTTTGGTAGGACATGCCAAATGCGAGCGCTAGGATATCTCCTGCTTTGCCATAATACGTCCCTGCGGTGTAATAACCCGGGTTTTTTTCCGGATTCAAGAAGTTATAGGTAAATCGGGCGGCTGTTAACACGCTGCCGCCTGTATTAGGTCCTTCGAGATTGGAAGATTGGAGGCCGCGATAAATCCCCATCGCATAACCCAGCGTACCGGGAACAAAACCTGGCTCAATGCTCCCCCATAGGGTTGCGCCATCATCCCGACCATAACGGCCTGCTCCGCCGTTGCCAAATTTAACGCTGAAATCTTGGGAAAAAAACGGTGTTTTAAAGCCATCATGCGTGGCATGGAAGAAAGGGCCGTTGAGCTCCCCCCGTTCAGTAGGCACCAACATGCGTCCTCCCCAGAGATTGAAATAGCGATTGAACTCGAATTTTGCAATCGCATCGAGGATATTGTATGACATCTTGGGATTATCATTCGCGCCGGTATTGTTACAGAAAAAACATTCCGTATTGATTTCGAATTTAAGATACCGATGAAATTGCCCGTTCAAATAAAGACGCGCGTTATCGATGCTGAAATTACCATTCAGATTTCCCGATCTCTGGTTTTCCACCCAAAGTCCCGTGCCACGAAACCCAGCGCCCAAGCTGATCCATCTGGTTTCGTCTGCTTGTACTTTAAGTCTATCGGAGATGGGCTTGACCGATACCTCTATTGGATAAGCTTCTGGAGCTAGCAGAAGAAAATGGGTGGACATAAGCACCGCTGTTAGGAAGAAACCACTGCTTTTTTTCCATGGGTAGAAAAATAAGCCTAGCTTCATCAGGAATGATGGCATCATTTCTGAATGCTTGTTAGTTGGTGTTTTGTGACTGCCATCGCGTATAGTCCCGCCCATTTTTCTTATACCTATTCGCCAAATTAGGCGTTTCATTATAAAGACAAATTCTGGGTTTATATATTTGTAGTACTTTGCTGTTTTTTGTATGAAGGAGGGCCGTTGCAGGTGAGCGCTGACACCTCACCTGAGGGTGTAAACAAGCGACGCAAGCGCCATAGCTGTACTGGAATGGCCAGAATTGGCCGCTTGCACGGCATCGGATAGTGTTGATAGACAACTGGTCGAGTTCAATATCGGTCATACGCTTTCCTTGCAGAATGCAATCAATTTCTGGCGTCCCCCGGCACATCGGCTTCCAGATGTCCAAAAAATACACCTGATATCCGTATGCCCAATCTGTGAGTGTTGCGATGGAAAACATCCATTCAGTTTGCAAGCGAGTGTGGCAGTTACCAGAAACCTTTCATAAATGGACTTCTCTAGTCGTTGTTGCACGATCAAGCTCTCAGGGGTTGTGCCATCCTCCATAATTCTTAATAAGGACATCAGCTTCATTCGGTCCCCAGCTACCGGGTTTATACAGGTAAACCGGGTGATGTCTCGTCAGAACCCCGTCAAGAACCGCCCAGGCAGCTTCTACCGCATCCTGCCGAATAAAGAGTGCGCTATTACCCGCTAATGCGTCGCCTAAAAGGCGTTCATAAGGGGCTTGCTCGTCTGGTTGCGCATTGAGCAGATAAAGCTCTTTTTGGTCGCCAATAAATTCCTCTCCCGCTCGCTTGACACGTGCGGCGAGCGCAATCGCGGGGCAAGGGGATAACTTGAAACGTAAATAATTGGCTCGGCCAGACACCGGCCATGCGTCTTCGAACAATTTCTGGGGCGGAGCTTTGAACTGGACCAGTATCTCTGCAACACTCTCAGCTAAGCATTTGCCTGAGCGCAGGTACCACGGGACGCCTGCCCAGCGCCACGAATCAATGAACAACCGCAAGGCGCAATAAGTCTCTGTATCGGAGTCCTTGGCAACACCGGGTTCCTGAAGATAGCCTTCAAACTGACCCCTTACCAGATCTCCCGGATTGAGCGGATGCATCGCCCGAAATACCTTGGCTTTTTCGCTTCGCTGCGCTTCAAAGTTTTGCTCGGCGGGAGGCTCCATCGCCAAAAGAGCGACTATCTGAAAAAGGTGATTCTGAATCACGTCGCGCAGACAGCCGACGCCGTCGTAGAAGCTGCCTCGGCCTTCTACTCCAAAATCTTCCGAAAGGGTAATCTGCACGCTTTCCACGTAATTGCGATTCCAGATCGGTTCCAGAAAAGAGTTTGCAAACCGGAAATAGAGAATATTTTCAATGGCTTCTTTGCCAAGAAAATGATCGATGCGAAAGATCGAAGTTTCCGGAAAGACTAAATGCGCGGCGTGATTAAGCTCGCGGGCCGAGGCCAGATCACGGCCGAAAGGCTTTTCCACAATGATGCGGGCGTGCTCAGCCAAGCCGGTTGAACCAAGATCCTTGATGACTGCAGCGAAAAAGGCGGGCGAAATGGCCAGATAGAAGGTTGGACGCGAGGCGCCGTCAAGCGCTTTTCTGAGCGCTTGAAACGTCTCTGGATTTCTGTAGTCACCATCCACGTAGCGCAACAGCGAGAGCAACTGGTTTAGGACGTTAGGGTCGACGTTTTTAATGGAATGTTTTATGCCGTCTTTTGCCCGGTCGTGCAGTTGCGCCAGACTCCAGCCTGAAAAGCCCACACCTATTACCGGAATCCTTAGCATGCCTCGCTTGACCATTGCATAGAGCGAAGGAAATATCTTTTTGTGCGCAAGATCGCCTGTTGCACCAAAAAACACCAGCGCGTCGGATGGTGTTAGAGAGTTGTTAGATTCGCTCATATCACGCTCCACCCTTTTGCTTTTCATCATGACCACCAAACTGCATGCGCATCGCCGAGAGAATACGATTGGCATGATCGGCCTCCCCTTGGGACTGGAAACGCCCGAATAACACGGTACTGATAACCGGCGCCGGGTCAGATTGCTCCCCATGCGACCAACACCCATCATTCCGACTGAATTTAACCATTCTTTCCGCCTGGTTGCTGCGCTCCGGGGCTGAAAGGAGATAAATCAAACCAGAAGCTCTATATAAGGAAAGTCCCATCGACTTAATAGCTCACCAAAACAAAATAATGCGCCCTGGATAACGCATCGTCAAGCAATGTTGTGATGAAATAGATGCCGATTTTTCTAGGCGCCGAGAGATCTGGAGAGCAATCCCGCTGCTGGCGACTCGCGTGGTCAGCGCCAACCCCCAGGCTCTCAGGCGTTTATTCATGTAACCAAGGTTCCCCGCAGATCGATGGGAAAATACGGTCCAGGATATTCATCCTGGCATAGGGTTGCTGCATAATGGCAAAAATCGATCCATGGAAAATTTGAAGAGATATTATCCATACTAAAATGACTTCATTACGATAGCCCAACCGGGAGAAATATTATTTCTGATCAACGCGATTATTATGAAGTGCTGGGTGTTGCCAGGGACGCCGATCAAAAGGCGATCAAGGATGCGTTCCGCACCCTTGCGCTGAGGTATCACCCGGATCGCAACAAAGAGCCTGACGCCGAGGAACGTTTCAAGGCGATTGCCGAGGCTTATGCGATTCTTTCTGATCCTGCCAAGCGGACCGAATATGATGCAAGGGGGTTTGCAGGGGTAGCCGGGACCAGCCGCGAAGATCTGTTCAGCGGGATTAATTTTGAGGATATTTTCGGTGGGCTCAATTTTGATTTCGGCATGGGCAACCTGTTTGATGGTTTCTTTCGTCGACATAAGAAGCAGGCAGAATCGCTCCATGGCGCGAATATCGAAATGGATCTTTATGTCACGCTGGAGCGGGTGGCAACTGGTGGTGAAGAAGTAGTTCGTTTGACCCGGCCGGTAGCTTGCTCTGCCTGCCATGGCACCGGTGGCGAAGGTGGGGTTGCGCCACGCAAATGTAAAACATGCGGCGGAACGGGACGCATGACCTATAGCCACCGGGAGGAAAAAGAGCATGTCTTGATTCAGCAGATTGTTCCCTGCTCGGCCTGTGATGGGCGTGGCAGCATCAATGATCATCCCTGCCCGCAATGTCATGGCAGTGGCGAGGTCGAACAACAAGAAACGCTCACGGTAAAAATTCCGGCAGGGATCGAGGAAGGCATGGCATTGCGCATTGCTGGCAAAGGGATGCCAAGTCCTTCGGCTGGTGGTGTGGCTGGTGATCTGTTTGTCGTGGTGCGCACACACGAAGATGCGCGCTTCGAGCGGGCAGGTGCGGATTTATGGCACACCGTGACGCTCCCTCTCGCTGATGCGGTGCTCGGCACCATGTTGAAGGTGCATACCCTAGATGGGGCAATCGAGGTGACGGTGCCTGCAGGTACGCAGCCTGATGCGATACTGCGTCTGAAAGGAAAAGGATTGCCTGTATTCAAGAGTGACCGGCTGGGCAATCTCTATTTGCGGATTCGTTTGAAAGTACCGGAGCATCTTTCCCATGAGGAACGCGAATTATATGAGCAATTGCGTACGATCAGTCACAAACCGCATTAAGGAATGCCTGAATAAGTGAGTATTGTACTAACAGTAGCAACTTACTCAGATTTTCCTTAACATAATGAGGAGGAGCTTGTCCATAGGATATCGATCAGAATGATTGCCAAGCTGAGGCCGATACATCACTTACCCGTCAAAATACTGCCGCAGCCCGATGAGACCACCTGTGGCCCGACCTGTCTGCATGCGGTTTATCACTATTGGGGAAGGAGCGACTCGCTGGAAGATATTATTGCCCGCACACGCAAACTCGAAAGCGGCAGCGGCACATTCGATGTTTTTCTGGCGTGTGATGCCTTGCGCAATGGTTTCCAGACCACGATCTATACTTACAATCTCAAGGTGTTCGACCCGACCTGGTTCGCTGCCGGGGTGGATATTGCCGAGCGATTGCGGCAGCAGCGTGCAGCCAAAACGGATCGCAGGTTGCGCTACGTGACCGAAGGCTATCTGGAGTTCCTCAGTCTGGGCGGGCAGCTACGGCTGGTGGATCTTTCCCATTCACTGATTCATGGCTTATTGCGTCGCGGCTTGCCGATTCTGACTGGCTTAAGCTCGACGTTTTTATACCGTGTTGCGCGCGAGCATGGGCCGGATGATGTGCCAGATGATATACGCGGCTCTCCTGCCGGCCATTTCGTGGTCATCAATGGCTATAACCGTACCAAACGCACTTTGCTCGTGGCCGACCCCTACGGGCCGACTCAGGAATACTGGAGCAATATCGACCGGGTGATCGGCGCGATTCTGCTGGGAATCGTGACGTATGATTCTAACTTGCTCATCATCCATCCGCCAAAAGTCCCTGAGCAACCGGTGATTGAATTACCATGAGCATCCTCATCGTCGTGAGCAATCCTCGTGACTGGCCCTTGGCTATTCCCGATGTCACGGTGGTATCTGCGAGAGTGTATCTGACCGATCCAGCTTATGGCAGTCAGCTTAGAGCACGGGTATTTAATCTGTGTAAATCCTACCGCTACCAGAGCCTTGGTTACTATGTCTCGCTGCTCGCAGAGGCACGCGGGCATAAGCCTTTTCCCCGGGTAAATGCCATCGAGGATCTGCAATCTCCAGGTTTAGTGCGATTGATTACTGAGAATCTGGATGAACGGATACAAAAATCCCTGGCAGCGATCAAATCCGAGCATTTCGAACTCAGTATTTATTTTGGCCACAATGTGGCCAAGCATTACGATCAGCTCAGCCGTCAGTTGTTTAATTTGCTGCAAGCACCGTTGCTGCGCGCGTATTTCGATCGCCACGATGATCAGTGGCGCCTTCGCAGCATCAAGGCCATTGCAGCGAGCGATATTCCACCGCAACACCAGGATTTTGTAGTGCAAGCGGCCATAGATTATTTTTCCAAGCGCAAACCGTGGTCACCCCGGCTGATTGCGCCACGCTACGATTTAGCCATTTTGCGTGACCCCAGCGATCCTGAGCCACCATCCAATACCAAGGCGATGAAACAATTCGAGAGAGCTGCGGAAAGCCTGGGAATGCATGTCGAATTCATTACGCGCACTGATTTTGGCCGATTGCCCGAATTTGATGCGCTGTTTATTCGCGATACTACCTATGTCAACCATTACACCTATCGCTTTTCGCGGCGGGCTGCCGCCGAAGGCTTGGTGGTGATCGATGACCCGAATTCCATCCTGAAGTGTAACAACAAGGTTTATCTGGCTGAATTACTGACCCGCCGCCGCATTCCTGTGCCGAGAACCTTGCTGGTACACCGGGACAATGTTGAACAGGTCATTCCCACGCTCACTTTGCCATGCGTGCTCAAGCAGCCGGATAGTTCGTTCTCGCTGGGTGTGGCCAAGGTCGAGACGGAAGCAGAATTGCGCCACAAGGTAAACGAGTTGCTGGACAAATCGGAACTGATTGTTGCCCAGGAATATCTGCCAACTGAATTTGACTGGCGGATCGCCATACTCGACCGCCGTCCGCTATTCGTCTGCAAATACTTCATGGCACCGGGGCACTGGCAGATCGTTAAACATGGCGAACAGAAGCGCGATTACGTCGAAGGGCTGACGCAGGCAGTCTCACTCGAAGAAGCGCCCGCCAGGGTAGTGAAGATGGCGCTCAAGGCAGCCAATCTCATCGGTGACGGTTTTTATGGCGTGGATATCAAGCAGATTGGCAAGCGCTGTTATGTCATTGAAATCAATGATAATCCCAATGTCGATGCCGGCAATGAAGACGGTATTCTCCAGGATGTCCTGTATCAGCAGATCATGACGGTATTCTTGCATCGCCTGGACAGGCGCAAGCGGGGAGGATGGCAGTGAAGGCCGCCGCATTGCCCGCTTTTTCCGGCTACGGTATTGAATTGGAGTACATGATTGTCGACCGCGAAAATCTTTCCATCCGGCCCATAGCGGATGAATTGCTGCACCAACTCTCGGGGGAATACGTTTCCGAAATCGGGCATGGCCGGCTGGCCTGGACCAACGAGATTGTACTGCATCTGCTTGAACTCAAGAATGCGCATCCTGAACCGGTCATTGAATCACTGTCTGCGTTGTTTCAAAGCGAAATTCAGCGCATCAACCATGAGCTTGAGTCCCTGGGTGCCAGGTTGATGCCCTCCGCCATGCATCCCTGGATGAATCCCCGGCTGGAGACCATGCTGTGGCCGCATGACAACGCAGACATTTACCGCGTTTATGATCGTATTTTTGATTGCAGGCGGCATGGCTGGGCCAATCTGCAGAGCATGCACTTGAATATGCCCTTTGCTGACGATACCGAGTTTGCCCACCTGCATGCCGCCATCCGGCTGCTGCTGCCCATCCTGCCTGCCTTGGCAGCAAGTTCACCGATAGCCGAAAGACAGCATACCGGTTTTCTAGATGGGCGCATGCAGCATTATCTAACGCATCAAATGAAAATTCCCTCGACGATGGGTAAAGTGATCCCCGATACGATTACCACTCATGCCTCATATGAAACGCAGATTCTGGCGCCAATGTACCGTGAGATTGCAGCACGGGATCCAGAAGGAGTGTTGCAGCATGAATGGCTCAATGTACGGGGTGCAGTGGCTCGTTTTGTTCGCAATGCTATTGAGATCCGGGTAATCGATGTGCAGGAATGCCCGTATGCCGATCTGGCCATTGCCGCGGCCGTACGTGATATCGTGCACGCATTGTATGACCAACGGACCGCACCATTCCTGGCGCAGCAGGCGATCAGCACCGATGCCCTGGTCAGCATCCTGCATGACTGCATCCGCGATGCTGAGCAAGCCAGGATTACCGACCAGGAATATTTGAGACTAATGGGCTTTCCTGCGCAACATTGCGAAGCACGGGAGCTGTGGCAGCATCTGGTCGCATCGATGATGCCGAAGCAGACGAGGCAACCCTGGCAAGAAGCATTAACCACTATCCTGGAACAGGGTCCGCTGGCGCGTCGTATCTTGCGGGCAGTCAATCAGGATTTTAGCCAGGCGCGACTGCAGTGGGTTTATCGTGAACTGTGCGATTGTCTGGAGAAAGGACGGTTGTTTCAGGGAAGCTGCTAGCCCCAATATTGCACGGGTATCAGAAACAGAAGTGAATTTTCCAGAAATGCATTTTTCAATTGGATAAATCGTACTGCTACTCGGAATTTGTTGTGATGGAATGTGCCTTTATGGGTATACCAGGAGTTGATCCTGACAAAATATATACAAGGGCAAAAAGCAGTAATGGTCATGGTAGCCATGAATGAAACGGTCTTCCTGTTTGCCATGGACCGCATCATTGGTGGCATCAAAATCCAAAATCAATTCTTTGGGCGCCCATGAAGTCACAAACCGTTCTATCACTACTTGGTGAGCATGCCAGACCATTTGATGATTCGCCTGATTTTCCAAGCGGCACAAGGTGGAATGGCTGCTCTCCTTCGTACAATATTGGGATTAATCCAGCAACTTATTGAAAGTTATACTGGATGATGTATTTGGCAATATCCGCATTGATATAGTCGATATACACAATATTTGGCTTTTTTGCTCCACCACTTATTTGCGTTTGCAGCACGCTTCGCAAATATCCATTTGTTGATTTGATCACGACTCATTTTGTTGTAGTCATCGGTATTCTTATACTTGTCGCAGATGGTGATATTGGTATTTGATTGGCCACTACATACATCCGCATGAAACCCATCCTTGTAACGGAAGCGGCCTTCTGAAGGTTGAATATAAGGCGGTTGTTTTGGATCGCTGGAGTTGCCATAATCAAATACAAGGATTATTTTTCCTTTGACGTCACGCAGTGCCTTTGTTTGCAGGTTGGCATCGGTTGAGGTGTAGAAAGAACCTTTATAAGGACTGCCGTTTAAATAATTGACAATCCGTGTTTTGGTGGTTTCTGCATCACCACGATCATTACGGATGTGCGAAATTTTTAAGATGGCAGTTTCTGTTGGATGCTGCTGCAAGAAAGTACTTACCTCTTTTAATACCGCCTCAAAACTCTGGCCGTTACAGCCATTGCCTTCGTCGTTACGGTGATAGGTGACTAATTCTTCATGATCATAATCAATCCGAATATCAAGATAGCGAGAACCACTGGCTAACTGACCAGAAATCGGCAAACTTTGCGTGAGCACCAATCCTGTTGGAATATAAAACTGGCAATGATGTGTTTCCGACATGCCCGCATCGTGACTGCCTGGCATCATCAATTGATTTAACCGCATCGTGTCAGGCACGCGCCCATCCAGTTGGCAGTGTCATAATTTGGCGGTGTAAATCTGACTGTACTCAAGTCATTCCCGCCACGCAGGAACACAAATTTCACAATATTCCCTTGAGAATCTGTCCCATCGCAGCTTACTTGATTATTTGAAATGTAATTACAGGTTTTACCACCAAACCACCAGTTATTACCTGCAGCATGACCTTGCGCCAACCCAATATCTGAAAAGGTGAAAGTATCCTGACTATTCTGCAAGCCTACACCCTGCAAGGTGATTTTTAGGCTGCCGACAAAGGCAAAGTTCAACTTGTCTGCAGTGTGATTAAACGTGGTACGCGAAGCAGGACTGGTGTTGTTAAACCAGTCCTGCCGCCGACTTAGACCCGCTGCGGCCTATACTAAAACTCATCTTGCCGTCGCTGCCAAATGTTTTGGTTAGACCAGCATAAATGTGATGATCTGGGTCTTCGCCGCTGGTCACGGCAAAGCTATCCATCTCGCTATAATAAGATGTTCTTTACCAATGCGTTACGGGTTGTGTCACATATGTTTTCAATGAGACTTGAATTGATCACTTACGAATTATCCTACGCATGGACTATTATTTAAGTTGATAAAAGAGGACTGTTTCATCAGCAACTTTTCTTTTTAGCGTAGTAATCTGCTGGGGGCGGCAAGGTGCGCAGAAGAAACAAGCGGTTCAAAGTCTAAGGGAGTTGGATAATCTCTTCTCTATTCCTGTGACCGTCTAGAACGGCACCGAACCTGTACGCCAAATTGGGGTCTGTACGTACAGAACTTAAGCGCATGCGGCGCGTTAAGCCGTAGCTATGGCGGTACGCAAGATACGAATTGAAACGCAATGTCACGACCAAGGGCCTAAGCGAGGGTGCGCGCCGATTAATATTTGGAGACCATTATGTTGAATGATACCGAGTTGCGGCACTTGCGCCGTTGCGTGGAATTAGCGACTGAAGCCCTAAACGCGGGCGACGAACCGTTTGGTTCTGTGCTCGTCTCGATGGATGGCGCGGTTCTCGTCGAGGATCGCAACTGCGTGGTAACCTCCGGTGATCGAACGCACCATCCGGAGTTGAAGATTGCACTCTGGGCCGCGGCAAACATGAGTCCTGATGAACGAGCCAAGGCGACTGTCTTTACCTCAGGTGAGCATTGCCCGATGTGCGCTGCCGCGCACGGTTGGGTCGGGTTAGGCCGCATTGTGTATGTAAGTTCTTCCAAGCAACTGGCGGCCTGGCTCACCGAATTGGGAGCCCCGCCATCTCCCGTACGACCTCTACCGATCCATGAGGTCGTTCCTGATCTCATGATAGAAGGCCCGGTTCCCGAGCTTGTAGAGCAGGTACATGACCTGCACCGCCGTTTCTACCGCAAAGATAAGCAGGAATAGAACAATAAATCCAGATTCTCCGTTAGAACCGGTAATTTCAATATAATCAATAAATTACTCTAATAGCCATTATTGGAGATATTCTTAAGAATCATATAATTGAGCACCCACAAGCTTTCTTAGTTTACTGCTTAGGTTCATTTGAGAAAGGCTAAACTTGTGGGGATACCTCGGTTTGCCCCCTCTTTTTGCTTTGCAAAACAGCTTAATCTGCAGAATTTCTGCACGAGAACGATTTAAGAAGCTTCAATCGAGAAATTTAGAACAAATGAATTTCTTGGTTGTACTCAATAGGGATTACCTATACGTGTTTGCACGTATTTTCTTTATCAGCATATCTCGATAGTCTATTGAAATATCAAGGTTTAGGCTAGGGTTGTAGATTATCGTGGCAGTCATGTGGGAAGCTCAATATTTCAAATAACGATGTTAAAAATGACGGATCCTTGAATAAGGAGTTGATATGATTTTAGCAGCGAGGTTTACACAATATTTTACGCATGGTTGCTTGCTCTTTGCTTTGGCACTATCACTATGGTTATCTGATACGGTACATGCCCAGAGTGCTATTGCGCCAAAGAATCTTGCTTTCTATTACGGGATGCCGAGTTTGGTCAACGGTGCGAATGGCAATATCAGCGTCGCTGCAGATGTTTTTAACGACTATGATGTGGTCGTTTTAGGGAGTTCGCTTGAATTCCCGCAATACACCGGGGCAATTGGTCAAATACCGTATTACGGTTGCGATCAGAACAGTCATTTCGATCACGATTTCACTCAACAAATTATTAAACTGCTGCAGCCACCCCTTGGCAAGACGCAGGTATTTGGCTATGTGTCTATTGGTGGGGAGAATACTGCTCGGCAATGTAGCGGCATTCCTGTACCTCTTACCGTCGATGAAATGAAAGCGCGTATCGACGCATGGTCTAATATGGGTGTCGCTGGCATCTTTCTGGACGAAGCAGAATATGGTTTTGGCAGTTCTCGAATAGTGCAGAACGAAATTGTGGACTATGTTCATAGTAAATCCTTGAGGGTATTTATTAACGGTTATAGCCCCGATGATGTATTTGGGACAGCGGTCGTCAATGAAGTACTTTATACAACAGGCTATTATGCAAATACCCTGTCATCAGTTCAAATGAATCCACAAGGTGCGGCAGCACATCTGGGCGCTATGGATATCTACTTATTGGAGCATTTCCAAGTTATCAATGGCGCTTTCGTGGATCCGCAACTCTGGACAGACAGATCAGACAAGGCATATGCCTATAAGCAGAAATACGGCACCCAGATTGCCACCGTTACGACTCAGGCAGATGTTATCCCAAATAAGACGGATTGCACTTTGTTATTCGAAGAAAATAAATTTGATTACGCCTGGTGGTCAACATTGCTATATGGTTTTGATTTCATGGCCTGGGGTGAGCCCAGCGGTTTTTCAGCATGGGGAACCTGCTCAAACGCCTTGCCTTTTCATGTGCGACCCAATGTGGGAGATGTTGGAGAGTTTATTTCTGCTGTGGTTCATCCTTTGTCCGATGCTCAACCTATTCATTACCGTGACACCACTACAGGGATCATCGAAATCGATACCAGCACCCATACTGGCAGATTCAGACTTATTACGCCGCCAAACCAGGCGCCGGTAGCCAATGACGATAACATGACCACCTTTGAAGGCAGACCGGTCATTATTACCGCTCTGGAATTACTAAAGAACGATTTTGACCCAGATAATGACGGGATTAACATTGCCACTGTCGATACTACAAGCTCCCGGGGCGGGACTATTAGTGACAATGGCGACAAGACTTTTACCTATATACCTGCTCCTAATATATTAGGCACCGATAGTTTCAACTATACAATTGTTGATGACCAGAATGTGGGAGCCAGAGCTGTAGTCTATATCAGCATTACCCTCCCTATGCTGACGCCGGCAACTTATTTTCCTGAAACTGTTACGATTAGCACAGGTGAATACCAGTGGGGAACTCTCAAGAGTTTCAAAAAAGCTGATAGCGATACTTATGATGTTAAATCTTACCGAGTTGCCGATGGCAGAAGCACCGATTGGTACGCGACCACGACAATACCGGATTGGCCCGCAAGTATGTCTGAGTTATCACTAACTTATAAGGGTCAATATTCTATAAAAAACGTTATGCAAAGCTTGTATTTGTATAACTATAAGACCGACAATTGGGATCTGCTGGATAAGCGCGCGGTTGGAAATACAGACGATGTGACTGTATCGGCCGTGATTAATCTGAGCCCAGATAAATATGTGTCACCCAAGGGTGAAATGAAAGTGCGCGTGCGGGGTCTTCACGCCAATCGTAATTTTGAGTGTTGGGCAAATGCTCTCAGTTGGACGGTTCGTTAACTGCCAGTACTGGCTATATTTGCTTATCCTGATGGGCAGTCAAACGGAAACAAGAAGGCCAAACCATGATTTGGCCTCAAGATTTTAGAAATCACCGGATTAATGCTCGAAGAGAGGTTGATCATTGTAGAGATGAGTGCAATTTTATGCGCTGGCGGGTTAATTGCGCCCACGCCGAGTTATGCCGTTCTGTCGCCAAGTTTTATGCTCCTTCTGGCCACCTTGTCCAGCTAGCGAATAGTGCTGCTCGACGATATTGTTGAGATATTCGATCTGATGAATTTGGATAGGTACGCCCCAATTATTATTGATGCCATCGATAGCTGCTTTGTTAAAGAATAATGGATCAGCCTCGTCACAGAGTGTTGACGAATATCCTGCATTTTGCAAGTTAGGAAACTTCCCATGCGGTTCATATTGCGGCAGGCGCAATGCACTGCAAAATTCATCATGAATTTCAACTGAATAGCAATGATTTTCCCCACTCGAAGCGGTATCGCCGCACGGCACAGATGAATCAAATCAGGGGATTACTGGCGGAATTTGGCATCTGGATTGGCAAGACACCGGATAAGTTGGAGAACTGGTTTAGTAGACAAGCAGAAGAACCGGCCCGCCGCGCTGACTAAGTGCTGAACATTTGTTTGGAGAAAGGATGACGACTGGTGGCCGGATCTTGTGCTATAAATTAGCAAGTAATGTCATCATTGCTACAATTGTACTTGTATAGGGTAATCCAGGCCATGAATTTGAAATTTTAAGTTCACCGGCTTTTTATAGGTAGGTCATACACTCCTAAGTGACCGTTAGCGAGATTCTATATAAAGGAGAATAAAAGATGCCAATGACAACAGGAACCGCCCATTCCATTCCTGAGCTTAAAACAACTTCCGACAACATTATGCTGGCTGCGCTTAATCTTTCCGCACGAGCCTATTCCGATCGCCATCTTGATGATCGGCCGGTTATCGACGCAGTAAATGCACGTATGCAAGGCTGGATGCCCTTGGAAGCTACAGCCTTGGGTTTTGCAGGAAATGCTCCTGGATTTAGCATTATAGGCGGGAGTTTGCTGCGATATGACAATGAAAATGCTTCAGCAACCGTTGGTTTAACCATGCTGGGCGGAAAACGCACATTAGGTATTTCATTTGAGGGTTCCAATGACATTTCTACAGAAAACGGCCTGAAAGATTGGAATCATAATGTTTTCAGTATTAAGGGTTACTATGATCTTCTAAATGATGCGGACAACGGTAACGAAATCGGCTTTCTTCAATCGGTAGTCAACTATATTAATACTAATGGTATAGAACAGGTGCTCGTCACCGGCCATAGCCTGGGGGGAGCCGCTGCGCAATTCTTCATGCAAGACTATGGTGTCACCGATACCCGATATATCGGCGTGACTTTTGGATCACCTGGAACGAATCGCTTTCAAACGTTACCGGAAGAACGTTTTGCCAATATTCGTCATAATGACGATGAAGCAGTGAGCGCAGGAGATGCGCGAGGATATGAAGTCAGTGGCTCGATTATCAATATACGGGTGGAAGATTCTGGGATAGACGGACTATCAGAGCACGCATTATTTGTCCCGTTGGACGACTCGAAAATCAGCTACCGGAAAAGCGTTGAATTTATAACTTCTGAATTGGATGCGAAAACTTTGTTCCGGGACATGAATATTGTTCCTGGCACTTATGGAAACGACAATTTGCATGCAAAAGAAGGTCAAAACCTTGAGATCTTGCTGGGTGGCGACGGCGCTGACAACATGACAGGTGAAGTATCAGGTGATCAGCATGTTCAGATATTCAAAGGTGGTTTGGGTAATGACGTCATTGATGGTGGCGGAGGAATTGATTATGCCCTCTACAATGGCGCTCGATCTGATTTTACACACCAAATCTCCCCTGTTGGGGAATTGATTGTGACTGATCAACGGATCGCATCGCATAATGAAGGAACCGATACGCTCAACAGTATTGAGCGGATCATTTTCACCGATATAGCTTTTGCGCTTGATGCGGATGGTTTGGCTGGCAGGGTTGCAAAATTGATTGGTGCTGTTTTTGGCGCTGGAAGCGTCTCGAATACCCATTACGTGGCAATCGGACTCTCCGAGCTAGACAAAGGTACAGGCTATGAGGATCTCGCTGCCTTCGCAATTGCCGCAGCTGGTGCAAATACACCCGAGCAAGTGACCTCATTACTATGGAGCAATGTCGCAGGCTCACCTCCAACAGCGGATCAGGCACAGCCGTATATTGATATGCTGAATTCAGGCACCTCTATTGGAGAGTTAGGTGTGTTCGCGGCAGAGCACCCGATCAATCAAGCGAATATAGATCTGGCTGGGTTGAGGGAAAGTGGAATCGTTTTTGATCCACTGGGTTTTGTTGTTTAGTAGATTGCGCCCCGCATCAGTGCCATCTTGCAGTTCCGAATCCTTGCCGCGCAGCCATCGTGGTATGACTGAAGTGCATTGCGCATGGTGAAGGCGCTCGCTTTGACACTGAAGATGTCTTGTCAAGATGGTACAATTCATTGGTTATGTTTCCGCTGGAATTCATGGAATGCTTAGCCGTTTTAGTTTCTCGGTGAAGATTCAACCTTCCGGATGCCGATTCGATCAGTTCTGGAAAGGTCTGCGATCTTTCCGGCTCATTGATGCCAGTTTCATCCTTTCAGCTTTCCTAATGATTGAGCTGACTATTTCCCCTGCACGCTTTGCGCCTGAAAGGCAAAAATGCTTCTATCTGGAGGATCAGTAAGCGTTTCATGGTTTCAATACGCAGTAAATCCTTCCCGTCTGCCGCAGACTACACCGACACCGAAACCTGGCTGAATGAGCTGGCCACACAGTTTACGCCAGACGAAATCGGGCTGCTGCGCCAGGCGTGTACGATGGCCGCACCACTGTATAGTGCGCAGCACACGCTGACCGGGACGCCATTGCTGCAGCATGCGATAGGTGCGGCATCCATCCTCATCGGCATGCGCATGGATGCCGAGACCATCGCCGCCACCCTGCTGCATGCCGTGGCCGACTATCTGGATGACTGGCATACGCTGGTGGAAAGCCAGTTCGGCACCACCGTCGCCAGTCTGGTGGAAGGCATCACACGCATGGAGCAAATCCACCAGTTCAGCGAAATTGAGCAGCTGCACACGCCGGTCAGCACGGGCGGCCAAGCGCAGCAGATCGAGAGTCTGCGCCAGATGCTGCTGGCCATGGTGCAAGATATCCGCGTGGTGCTGATCAAGCTGGCTGAACGTACGCAGACCCTGCGTCATCTCTCTGGCGCCAGCCGCGAACAACAACAGCGAATCGCCCGCGAGACGCGCGGTATCTTCGCGCCACTCGCCAACCGGCTGGGCGTATGGCAGATTAAATGGGAGCTGGAAGACCTCACGTTACGCTACCTGGAGCCGCAGCTCTATAAGGAAATTGCCCGCCTGCTGGACGAGCGGCGCGTGGATCGTGAGCAGTACATCGACGACGTACTCGCCCACCTCAAGCAGGAACTGCTGCAAGCCGATATCAAGGGAGAAATCAGCGGGCGGCCCAAACACATCTACAGCATTATCAATAAGATGCGCCGAAAGCATCTGGAGTTTAGCGAGATCTATGACATACGCGCCGTGCGTATCCTCGTGGACGATGTCAAGGACTGCTACGCCGCACTGGGTTTGGTACATCATCTGTGGCAACCGATTCCCGGCGAATTTGACGACTACATTGCGCGTCCCAAGAGCAATGGCTATCGCTCGCTGCATACCGCCGTGATCGGCCCGCGCGGTCTGGCGCTTGAAGTGCAGATTCGTACTTATGACATGCATCTCAACTCCGAATTGGGTGTCGCTGCTCACTGGCGCTACAAGGAAGGCGGCAAGCCGGATAGTAAATTTGAAGAGAAAATCGCCTGGTTACGCCAGATCCTGGCGTGGAAAGATGAAGTCAGCGATAGCGGCGATTTGCTTGAACAGTTCAAGAGTGAATTATTCCAGGACAAGGTTTTCGTGCTCACGCCGCAAGGGAAGGTAATCGATCTGCCCAAAGGCTCGACACCCATCGATTTTGCCTACGCCCTGCACACGGATCTCGGTCACCGCACGCGCGGCGCCAAGGTGGATGGCAGCATCGTGCCGCTCAACACCCGGTTGCAGAATGGCCAGCGCGTGGAAGTCCTCACCTCCAAGATGGGCGCGCCCAGCCGCGACTGGCTCAATCCGATGCTCGGTTATCTGCAGAGTCCGCGCGCACGCGCCAAGGTGCGTCACTGGTTCAAGTACCAGAATTTTGAGGAAAATGTAGCAATTGGCCGAGCCAAACTGGACCGCGAATTCCATCGGGCCGGCGTTGGCAGTGTCAATCAGGAGAAACTTGCACAGAAGTTACACTACAACCGTCTTGAAGACTTGCTCGCCGCTATCGGCCGTGGCGATGTCAGCGAGCACCAGATTGCCCTCGCTATTCAAGAGACTATGCCGCCCAAGCCCGCAGAAGCGCTCCCAGCCTTCACCGCCAGGCGCACGCACGCACCCAAGGCGCCGTCGGGCATCGTGGTCGAGGGCATCGGCAATCTGCTCACCAACCTGGCCAAGTGCTGCAAACCGGCACCGCAGGATGTTATCGTTGGCTACGTGACGCGCGAGCGCGGAGTGACCATCCACCGTCAGACTTGCCCCTTCGTCACTCGCCTGCCAGAAGAGCGGCGCAGCCGCCTATTGCAGGCGAGCTGGAGTACCGGCACAAATCTCGTGGCCAGCGTCGATATCGAAGTAGAAGCCCATGATCGCCAAGGCTTGCTGCGCGATATCAGCGACCTGTTCGTGCGCGAAAAGGTGAACGCAACCAAGGTCAACACGCTAAGCCGCAGTAACCTGGCGATGATGCAGTTTTCCCTTGAGATTACCGATCTGGATCAGCTACAGCGCCTACTGACGCTAATTCAGCAAGTGCCTGGCATTACCGCAACACGGCGGCGGGAGTAATAGCTTGTCTGTAAAATGATGGTAGACTTCATTTCCTACGAGTGCTGGCCAAGCCATGCCGCGAACGATCAGGGGATGGATAATGCCCTATTCATCCACATGCGCTCTATCTGGTATTAGAGGATAATTCCTTTAAGCAACAAATTGTTTTAGCGGTGGGGTGCGTTGTCGGCACAGCGGTTGGCTGCAGGAACAGGCCAGTACAAAATCGCTAGAGACAGACACGATGGATATTTGTGCGGCATCTGATCGATCTCAAGAAAATGTCCATCCTGTCTGCGCTGACTGAGAGCAGGGTGCTTGCCTGGAGAAAGGGCAGCTTGTCTCAGGGGGACGGTTAAAGATCAGGCAGGAGAGAAGATTTGATCTCAACAACTTGTTTTGTTATTACCTGTGAACACGGCGGCAATCACATCCCGCGTCAGTACCGTTCTTTTTTTTGCGGTTGTGAACGCTTGCTGCGTAGTCATCGTGGTTATGACCGGGGGGCGTTGCGTATGGCGAAAGAACTCGCTTTGGCGCTGAACGCCCCCTTGTTTGTGATGACCACGAGTCGCCTATTAGTCGATCTCAATCGCTCTATCGGGCATCCACAGTTATTTTCCCAAATAACAAAACATGTGCCGGTTACTGTTCGGCGCGAGATTCTGACACGTTATTATCTGCCTTATCGCCATCGAGTCGAGCAAACCATCGCTGAAGCAATCCGTAGCGGAAGCCGGGTGATTCATATTTCATCGCATAGTTTCACACCGGAGCTCAAGGAGCAGATACGTCATGCTGATATCGGCTTGCTTTATGATCCTGCGAGACTTGACGAACGGGCGTTATGCTGTCGCTGGCAGGCAAGCCTCAAAGCAAAGGCACCTGATTTAACCATTCGACGTAATTATCCCTATGCCGGCAAGGCAGATGGCTTGACTACCGCCTTGCGCGGTCAGTTTCCAGCAGAAGCATATCTGGGAATTGAACTGGAGATCAACCAGAAACATGTGGTCAGCGGTAGGCGGCACTGGCAAGCGCTGCGTCACTTAGTGCTAGCAGCACTCCATGGCGCCGTTGGGTAAAGTATTCAATCCATCAATGTGAAGATTGCCAGAAAACCAGCGGTACAACTGATCAAATACCTGCATGTTGGTAGCTGGATCATGCCGAGTGACTTCCGTCCGTTCATAACGGTTTGCTCTGCGCCAGACCGATAGCATGAACTGCAAAAGCAACTGAATCGGCGCATAACCACGATTGCTGCCAGGCTGCGGCAAACCACAGCTTCTCGCAGCTGTACTGAATCCAATCCGCTCACAGCATCCGCTTCATCACCCCATGCCACCCCAAACCGTTATCTCTTTATTGGTAAGGCGAGGCTGAAAATCCTCGAAGATCCTCCGGAACCAAAATGTGCCTGAACCAAGCTGCCCTAACTTAACAAATTATCCTTATCTTTAATAACTTATTCTAATGGCTTCCATTAGCGAATTTCCCTAATGGAAAATCTGGGATGATTCAGAGCGCATAGGATTTGAAGAGCATATCGACGGTTTGATTTTGTTGTTTATCCAGTGTTTTGGCCCGCGCCCATTTGCGTTCGATGGAGTCCAGATCAACATTCCTTATCTGGCGAACAGACAAAACTTTACGCCGGGAACCCCGTGGATACGCCATCCTCACGTTACAACCAAGATTATCTGGTTGTGCCATATTTACAAAGCAAATAATAATCATTATCATTTAGGTCTCTAGAAGAGACCTTTGCATCTGAGGTTGAATATCAAATGTGATTGAAAGAATCAGTGTAGTGCTGATATTCATATATGCATATGACATTGCTATCAATCACTATGATTTGCCAGTAAAACAAAGTTTCTTGCAGCCAGCTAGCAACGCGCATTTCGCTTGTCAGCCAGCCATCACTTAATAATTAGGAGGTGGCTTTATGTGCGAAAAGAAGAGATCGGCTGACAGCAGAGAATATGACTTCTCCCGGGTTTCCAATCGGTGTTGGGCAGCTTGTTTGCCAAAACTGCTTACTGCTTGCGCAGGTAAATCCAGTCTGGTTAACGCAACGATAACCGGTTACCAGGCTTCTGCACGTGTAATTGCCAGATGGGTGACTGATGAGCAATCATTTTATACTCCATGCGAAGCCCATCAACTGATTAGCACCGAAAATCTTCATACCATCGCGCTGCAAGCCTGGGTGCATGAATACGGCAAGATCAGCGTCATTCGTTTAGAAGATACCAGGGATACCTTACTGGCACATAAAGTTAGATTTAACGAGTACCGCCACATCGCGGGATATGATTTTCTTCACGCGTTCGCCTATAACCAATCAGCATTATGGGCAATAGTATGGATACATTGGCACGAAAAGCTTGTAGTGCGCGCTTCGGTCGTGCTGGCTTTCTCAATTGCTGATAACCAATTAATCGATAGCTTGTTGCTTAAATTAGCGGAGGGGTATCGAGGATACCCTCAGATGGAATCCGCCGGAATGTACCTGATGATCTTTCACATTGCGCTTCACAATGTGGAAGCTGATCCCTCCTAACTAACCGTACTTTATCAGTCCACATTCCTTTACTGCCTGTGCTTGCGTGTGCGGCCAACATCAATGGAGCAGACATTGCCATGAATTCACCCTTCCTGCCAACACTGCCGGTAGCTGACGCCTTATCGGCAGACAATCAGATTTTGTCCCCTCTCCCACAATTGGATTCTAAATCCTTGTCAATCAAACGCAGCAAAATCTGGGAGCTTAAAGAAGCCAATCGCTGCCCGGTTGTGGGCACTTGTTTATCAAAGGATGACTTGGTACGTTTTGCCCGGCGATTCCACTTTGGAGCATCCATAAACGACGTATTTTTGTTGCATATAGAAATGGTAGACCGTGTTGCGACACGCAACCGTGTATCCGAAGCAATTCAAAAGCACCTCGACTCGAAATATCAGATTTCTCTCACACGCTTCGAGTCAGCCAAAACCGATGCGGAAGTATTCAGTTTGTGGAAAAAATGTTTTGCGCATGGAGAAATTGCCGGTGCTTTGTGGGCTGCGCTGACGCACAAGCGTATCAGCGATGAAACCAGAGGAAAAATCTATGCCGATATTCACATGCATTCTCACCAGATGGGAGCAGGCCAGGCTGCGGATACGCGCCGATTAGCCCAACTGGAAAAAGACTATGCTGAACTGGAAACAACCGTGCAGCTCCAGAAACAACATCATGCACGGATCGAAGCAAAACTGCGCCAGCGACTGCAGGAAGCTTTGGCTGAAAGCGAGCGTCTGCGTCAGAATCAAAAAGAGATCACTACGTTGCAAACTCGTCTGGCTGCAATTGAATCCGGTAAAACCATGACTGAAATGGGGCAGCGCTTGATGAAATTAACTCTGGAAAACGAGCAGTTGAAGAGTACCGCCAAGCAAGCCAGCCATCTCGCGCAATTACTGCAAGATGCCAATAATCAGATAACAACCCTGATTCATGAGTGCAAGGTATTGACTACTGAACGCGAGGCACTGGAAACACTCCTGTTATCCGATAATGCCTGCAAGGGCTCCTGTGATTATCCCAATGCTCATAACACACCCAAGATAAAGGACTGCTGCGTGGTTTGTGTCGGCGGGCGTATTGCGCAATTACCTCAATATCGCCTGCTGGCCGAACAGATGGGTATCCGCCTTATTCACCATGACGGTGGCCAGCAAGATGCGCTGTCTCGCTTGCCGGAAATGATCAACAGCGCTGATGCCGCTATCTGTCCAACGGATTGCGTCAGCCATGCTGCTTATTACCAGTTAAAACGCCTTTGCAAACGTAATGGTAAACCCTGCTTGTTATTTAAAGGAAAAGGCATCTCCAGCTTTGCCTCTGCGCTTACCCGCCTATCTTCAGGCCAGGTCAGCTTGAACGGCACTGCTTTCGAGCTATCGGCGGAAAACATCGAATAGCGGCAATTGAATTTTTATCCGTAATAGCACGCAAGTTAATTAATGAAAATAATTATCAGAATCATCTTTATTAACATCATTAGAAGAAAAATAAGGGCTTATGATGATACCAGTAGAAAAATGGACTCATGAATTAGATGCATTGTTTACCGCAAATCAGACGCAGTTACGCCGGGCAGCCTATAAAATCTTAGGCGACTGGGAACGATCAGAAGATGTCGTGCAAGACGCCTATATCAAGATCACTGAGATGCCAGCCACACAGAAAGTGAGGCAACCATTGGCGTATCTTTTCCGGATTGTGCGCAATCTGGCGATTGATCATTACCGGCGTGATGCATTCGAGTCAGATCTTTTTGGAACTGACGAGGAGGGATTGCATATTCCAGCGCTGACAGGAACACCTGAAACTACTGCAATCAACCGTCAGCATCTTAAACTGGTAGCTGAAGCCTTAACGAAACTTCCTGAACGCACAAAACGGGTTTTTGAACTTTATCGGGTAGAAGGATATACCCACCGGATGATTGCAGATGAGCTGGATATTTCCATTTCATTGGCGAACATTCTTATCCGTGAAGCGACAAACCATTGCAGAAATGCGCTCTAATCCTAATAACCGGCGGATTAAAAACGCTGCCGGTATTTTTATCAGGTTATTTTCCGTATCAAGTTCCCATGAATCATCGTGCATTCATCGAGACGCGGCTACCTTTTACTGATAATCCAAGACTGCGTCAACTCCACTGGATGCGAACCCAATCCATTTCATCAATAAGTTCATGATGCTTGCAAAATGTTTTTTGATATTTTTTTGTATTCTTAGTAAGCCGATTCGTCTAGTTTGAATAAGAAGCATTCTTATTCAAAAGAAGTTAAAAGAACCTGTTATTCGTAAATTTGAGGTTTGGACTATGACGAGTTGTTTTGATCGCGAAGATGGTGTGTTCCGTGTTTTGGTCAATCATGAAGAGCAATACTCTATTTGGCCGGAGTGGAAAGCGATTCCGGGTGGTTGGCGTGATATAGGCGTGCTGGGCGATAAGAAGACCTGTCTCGATCATATCGAGGAGGTCTGGACAGATATGCGTCCGCTCAGTTTGCGATGCTTCATGGATAATATCCAATAGCGCTTTCATCCATGCCAGCATCATTGATACTGTTCTGTTTGCCTTGTGCAGGTGCGAGCGCCACCATGTACCTGCGCTGGAGGCGGCGACTGCCTTCCTGGATAACGGTGCAACCCGTTGAGTTACCGGGGCGCGGCAGCCGGCTGGATGAACTGCCCCAAGAAAGCTATGCATCATTGATAGAAAGCTTATGCGACGAGCTTACTCCTACATTACCAGAGCAATATGCCTTCTTTGGTCACAGCATGGGGGCTTTGCTGGCTTATGGGCTCACCCAGGGCCTGTCTGCCCGCAGATTACCACTTCCTGCCACACTGCTCGTCTCAGGTTGCGCCGCTCCCAATCGCCAGGATAGTGAGCGATATAGCAAGATACAGGGCGAAGCGGCATTCATCGCTGATTTGCGCAAACAGGGCGGGACGCCGGAAGCAGTATTCGATAACCCGGAATTGTTAGCGATGACGCTGGATTTGCTGGCGGTAGATTACCGTGTATGCGGGAGCTTCCGGCACGCACAGCGACCATCATTGTCTATTCCCATCCATGTTTTTGGTGGACGTGCGGATGAGATCGAAGCATCGAAGCTCGATGACTGGGGACTGGCAAGCTCGCAAGCGTTTTCACTAAATTGGTTTGATGGCGGCCATTTCTTTCTTCGCCAGTCCGAAGAAGCATTTTTGTCTGTTTTGGTTCAACGTCTGACAGAAAGTTTGAATGGAGTGTCCTGTGAAGCGCATGCAACTGCCTAGAACGCTGCCTGCCGGCATCGAGATTTGGTTGCTTGAATTCGATTTCAACTCAACTGAGTTTGCCAATGACTGGGCGTTGTTGAGCGCGGAAGAAAAGGCGCGTGCACGCCACTTTCATCAATCTGAGGATCGGGTACGTGCTGTTGCGACACGGGCGGCATTACGCCGTTTGCTGGCAGAGCGTGTGCAATCATCGCCTGAAGCGTTGCGCATCGAAGCGAATGGCTTTGGTAAACCATGTTTGCCAACGCATGCAGGCCTTGCGTTCAATGTGACCCATGCTGGCCGATTTGCGCTGATTGCGCTATCGACCCAAGGGGAAGTAGGTATCGACATCGAGCAGCGTCATCGTGATGTCGCTCATCTGGATGCGCATGTGCTTTCAACGATAGAACAGGCCTCGGGAATTTGGTCAAGCAACAATTTGATTGAGCTCTGGGTGGTGAAGGAATCGGTATTGAAAGCACTGGGATGCGGAATCGCCGAATACCTGCAAGCCATTACCGTGCTGCCAAATAATGACGGCAGTTACTCCATTACGCATGATCAAACCGAATGGGCAAAAGTCGATGCCTGGTCGATTGAGGCGCCTGATCATTACGCTGCCGCATTGGCGCTGACACGTCATGGTGGATCGCAAGCGCTATGCCAGCCTTTCCTGTCCTGATTTCTCAATCTATCTACTCATGAAGAATCAAGGATGCAATACAGGACAGGGTCACAAAAAATTTTTTCGGTAAAGCACGCATTTATTTTTAAGTGTAAATCATGAATACAAGACTGATTCCCTCGCGCAGTTACCCTGACAACATCGTTATCCATTTACAGACACTGGCACGTGCACGGCCGGCGGATACGGCGCTGATCGTCGTGAGTGCAGATGGCGACAAGCTGCTCGACAAGCGATTTGATTATGCTTCGCTTGATCGGTATGTCAGAGCTGTCGCCGCTGTTTTGCAGGATCGATTCGAGCAGGGTGAGCGGGTGCTATTGTTGATGGAGAACGATGAGCATTACGTGATCGGCTTCCTGGCTTGCCTCTATGCCGGCATGATCGCAGTGCCGGTTTTTCCGCCGGAATCGATACGGGAACAGCATCTGGCGAGATTACTTGCGATTGCTGCCGATGCCAAGGCACAGTGCATTTTGACGACTGACGGGATTTTACCGCTGATCAGCGGCGCGTCGATCGCGCAACTGGCTGGCGCCACTATGCTGGCGGTCGACACGATCATGCAAGATGATCTGCAAAGTAAAGCATCTGCATGGCATGCACGTATGCCGAAGCAAGATGAAATCGCTTTTCTGCAATATACCTCTGGCTCGACTGCCACTCCCAAGGGCGTCATGGTCAGCCATCATAATCTGATGATCAACGCCCGGGCGTTCGAAGAAGGCATGTCGATTGGGGCCGACGACATCTTCGTCAGCTGGCTGCCGCTATACCATGATATGGGATTGATTGGCGGGTTATTGCAGCCGCTCCACCGGGGTATTCCGGCAATCCTCATGACGCCGCAGTTTTTTATTGAAAGGCCCGTGCGCTGGCTGGAAGTCATCTCGCGCTATCGCGCCACGGTCAGTGGCGCGCCCAATTTTGCTTTCCAGCTATGCGTGGAGCGGGTGAGAAGTTCGCAATTGCAGGGGCTCGATTTATCGAGCTGGCGTGTCGCCTTTTCCGGCGCAGAGCCTGTGCGCAGAGACACGATGCGCGCCTTCGTCGAGCGTTTCAGTGCGGTTGGCTTTCCCGCCGGCACCATTTATCCCTGCTATGGTTTGGCTGAGGCGACGCTGTTCGTGACAGGAAGCGTGCGCGGGGAGGGAATGAAAGCGCAAGCGTTTTCCGCCGAGAAACTGGCGCAAGGGCAAGCAGAAGTGGTGGCACAGGGCATGCCGATCGTCGCCTGTGGTTTTCCTGCATCCAATCATGCGGTAAAAATCATCGATCCTGAAAAACGGATTCCTTTGTCGGATGGCTGCATCGGTGAAATCTGGACCGATGGCGCCAGTCTTGCGAAAGGTTACTGGCAGCGTCCGCAGGAAACCGCAGAAACCTTTGTCGAGCATGAAGGCACGCGTTGGTTGCGCACTGGCGATCTCGGTTTTATTCATGCACGGCAGTTGTATCTCATGGGGCGGCTCAAGGATCTCATTATTATTCGTGGGCAAAATATCTATCCCCAGGATATCGAGCTGATCATCGAGGAGGAAGTGGAAGCTGTGCGTAAAGGCCGGGTAGCGGCATTTGCGGTCGAGCAGCTGGATGGTGAAGGAATCGGTGTCGCAGTCGAAGTATCTCGCAACATGCAGAAACTCGTTCCTGCCGAGGCGCTCGTGACAGCGCTCAGTGAAGCGGTCAGCACGGGTTGCCATGAATCCCTGTCTGTGGTGGTGCTGTTGAATCCGGGCGCGCTGCCCAAGACATCGAGCGGCAAGCTGCAACGCGCTGCCTGCCGTCAAGGTTGGCGCGAACGTACACTCGATGCTTACGCCATCTACGAATATGGTCATTTTGTCCACGGCGGCAGCAAGCCGCTTTCGGAGGCGCTCGAAGATGAAACTGAGCGTGCAGTGGCAGCCATCTGGGAGGCTGTGTTGCATCGTACCGGATTCAGGCGTGAAGACCACTTTTTTGCCATCGGCGGCAATTCCCTGACGGCGGCTCAAGTCGTGGCGCGTATTGCCGACTGCTGGCATGTTCCCTTTCTGCCACGCAGCTTGTTTCAACACCCGCGCTTGCGTGAGTGCGCGCAGGAAATCAAACGTTTATTGTCCTTGAAGGCAATTTCGCCAGAGGCTGGCGCCTGTCGCCCTGCGCCGATGCGGGAAGCTGTCAACGCGCTGCCTTTATCTTATGGCCAGCAGCGCCTTTGGTTTCTTTGGCAACTCGATCCTGACAGCACCGCTTATCATATCCAGCATGCCCTGCGGTTATCAGGCCTGCTGGACAGGCAGGCGTTTCATGCGAGCTTCCAGGCATTGGTCGAGCGGCATGAATCGTTACGCACGATTTTCCATATCAATTCAACAGGCTCAGTCGAACAAGTGATCCAGCCGGTATCACCCTTGGCGATAACTGACATCGATTTGCTTAATTGGGTTGTTTCCGGGCGTGAGCAACGGGCTGCCGAGGAAGCGCAGCGCATCGTCTCGGCCCCTTTTGATTTGACACAGGGCCCTTTGCTGCGCGTGGCGTTGATCCGACTGGGGGAGCAGGAAAGCATCGTCGTTATCGTCATGCACCATATCATCGCCGATGGTGTTTCTGTGCAAATCCTGCTGAATGAGTTTGCGGCCTGTTATCAGGCCTATCTAAAAGGAAAACCTGCGCAACTTGCGCATTTACCCATTCAGTATGGTGACTACACAATCTGGCAGCAGAAGTGGCTCGAAGCCGGTGAAAAAGAGAAGCAGCTCGCTTACTGGCGACACTATCTGGGTGAGGTGCATCCGGTTTTGATGTTGCCGACCGATCGAGTGCGGCAGCCTGTCACCAGCTACCCGGCGGCACGCCATAGCTTCGATCTGCCACAGGCGATATTGGAAAAGCTGCGCCAGCTGGCGATTGATTGTGGCGCAACGCTGTTTATGACGTTGCTAACGGGGTTCCAGGCATTGCTGTTCCGCCATACCGGGCAGTCGACCATCCGTGTGGGCGTGCCCATCGCTAACCGCAATCATGTCGAAACAGCTGACGTAATTGGCTTTTTCGTTAATACTCAGGTGATACAAGGTCAATTGCATGGGCGCATGCTGCTCGTTGAACTTCTGGGCCGGATACGGGAGGATGCGATCAATGCGCAAGCCCATCAGGATCTTCCGTTCGAACAACTGGTCGAAGCCCTGCATCCGCAGCGGGATCTGCGCCATAGTCCGCTCTTTCAGGTCACCCTCAATCATTTACAGCAAGACTACCGCAAGCCGCAGCAATTTTCCGGGTTGGCGATTAGCGACTACGCCCTCCCTGAACAAGCAGCTCAATTGGAGCTGAGGCTTGAAACAGCCGAATCGCCCGACGGCAAGGTAACCGCCAGCATCATTTACGCCGCTAGCCTGTTCGATTCTATCTTGATTGAACGTTTGGCGCGGCATTATCTGCGTATTTTGCAGACACTGGCTGTACAACCGGCAACCGCAATCGGTGATATGGATTTGCTGGAGGAAGCCGATCAACGCTGGCTCGAAGCGTGGGGAGGTCCCGTATCCCCCTCCACTTTTTCCGCTGCACCTTCCCCATTTCTGGTCCAATCCGTTCACCAGCTGATAGAACGCCGGGCGGATAGCCATCCGCATATGACTGCGGTAATCTCGGGTGAAAGCGAGCTGAGTTATGCAGAACTGAATCAACGGGCAAACCGGCTGGCTCATCGATTGATCAGTCTGGGTGTCAAGCCGGAAACACGGGTCGGTATCGCAGTCGAGCGCGGCTCCGTGGACTTGATCGTAGGGCTTTTGGCGATACTGAAAGCAGGCGGCGGCTATGTGCCGCTTGATCCAGACTATCCAAGAGATCGCCTCAATTACATGATCGAAGATAGCGGCATCCGGCTGCTGTTGACGCAATCCCATCTCAGCACACGGCTGCCTGGCGATGCACGGGTGAAAATTCTGGAAGTTGGCGGACTCGATACGCTCGATCCGGCTGCAGACAGGGAAACCAACCCGTGCATTGCGCTCTATGGCGCTAACCTCGCCTATGTCATCTATACCTCGGGATCGACGGGCCAGCCCAAGGGAGTCGCGGTCACGCATGGCGCACTGGCCATGCATTTGGCAGCCATCAAGAAAAGCTATGATGTGCAGCCCGGTGATCGCGAACTGATGTTTTTTTCCATGAATTTTGATGCCGCGGCAGAACAATGGATTGCCCCCCTGACCGCAGGGGCAACGCTGGTGCTTTCTTCGACTCATGATCTGGCCGGTGAGGGCTTCGTGGAGCTGATCGAACGCCACAAGATCACCATTCTGCACCTTCCTCCTGCTTATTTGCGCATGTTATTGCCGCTGATCGAGCGTGATCGGCAATGGATTCGCACTTGCATTGCCGGCGGTGAAGCTTGGTATGCCAGCGACGTGATGGCTGCACGGTCCCTCTTTGAGCACGCCCGCTTAGTGAATGCCTATGGCCCGACTGAAACAGTGATTACACCGGCGGCATGGATCAATCTGCCTAGCCAAGCGAATGAAGAAGCTTCGATGCAGGCCATGGGTGAGTTTGCACCCATCGGCCAGCCGATCGGTGCACGCAATCTGTATGTGCTCGATACTGAGCTCAATCTGGTGCCGCCGGGCACCCTGGGCGAACTTTACATTGGAGGCGTGGGGCTGGCACGCGGTTATCTCGATCGTCCAGCGTTGACCAGCGAGCGCTTTGTGGCTAACCCATTCGATCAGGCGGGCGGGCGCCTTTACCGGACGGGTGATTTAGTGCGCTGGCGCGGCGATGGACAGCTCGAATACCTTGGCCGCCTCGATGATCAGGTCAAACTGCGTGGTTTTCGCATCGAACTGGGCGAAATCGAAGCGCGTTTGCTCGCTCAGGCAGGGGTGCGTGAAGCTGCAGTAATCGCCCAGGAGGGGCGTCATGGCCTTCGATTATTGGCCTATGTCGTTCCCCATCGCGGGACGCAACTGAGCGCATCATTGTTAAAAACCGCGCTGGCTGCTGCATTGCCTGACTATATGATCCCCAGCCAATTTATTTTCCTGGATGGGCTGCCGCTCAATCCGAACGGCAAGCTGGACCGGAAAGCGCTGCCGCTCCCGGAACAATTTGACCAGCCCGATTATGCGCCGCCCGTCAATGCAATCGAGCAAACCATCGCTGAAATTTGGGCGGCAACCCTCGAGGTTCCGCAAGTTGGCTTAAACAATAACTTTTTTGATCTGGGAGGGCATTCGTTGCTGTTGATCAAAATCAAGCAAAAACTGGAAGCCTGTTTTAATAGACAGATTGCCATAGTCGATTTGTTTAAATACACCACTGTTGCCAGTCTGGCCAAGTTTTTGAATCAAGGCAATCAAGGTGACAGGAGCGCAGCTTCCTTATCACGTCACCGGGCACGTGCACAGCGGCAGCGCAGCACCTTCATTCAACGAAAACAAGAGAGGACACATTGATGGATAACGTGGATGGCATGCAGGAAAGTGCAAATATCGATATCGCGATTATCGGAATGGCGTGCCGTTTCCCCGGTGCAAATGATATCGCGTCCTTTTGGCGCAATCTGCAGGGGGGGGTCGAATCGATTGCTTTCCTGAGCGACGATGCGCTGCGCGCGCGCGGCGTGTCCAGCGAGGCACTGGATGATCCTTGTTACATTAAAGCCGTCGCTCAACTGGAGGACGTCGATCGCTTTGATGCCTCTTTCTTTGGCTATACCCCGCGTGAAGCGGCGGAAACCGATCCACAGCACCGGCTCTTTCTTGAAGTGGCATGGCAAGCCTTGGAGGATGCGGGCTATGATCCTGCGCGCTATGCCGATCCCATCGGCGTCTATGCTGGCTGCGGGGTGAATACCTATTTACTGCTGAATCTGATGTCCGGCGGACGCAGCATGGACAAACAGGATATTTCTTCACTGCAGGGGCTCATGAACGGCAACAATAAGGACTCGATGACGACGACGGTCGCGTATAAGCTCGATTTACGCGGCCCGGGCATGACCGTGCAAACCGCCTGTTCTACCTCGCTTGCCGCGACGCATGTCGCTTGCCGCGCTTTGCTTAATCATGAGGCCGATATGGCCATTGCCGGCGGCGCGTGGGTTAATCTTCTGCACGAGAATGGCTATTACTATCAGCCTGGCGCCATTCTTTCCCCCGATGGGCATTGCCGGGCGTTTGACGCCAAGGCGGCGGGCACGGTGATCGGCAGCGGCGTCGGCATCGTGGTATTGAAGCGGTTGGCGGATGCATTGGCAGACGGGGACACCATTCATGCCGTGATCAAGGGATCGGCGATCAACAACGATGGCTCGGCCAAAGCGGGTTACACCGCCCCGAGTGTAGAGGGGCAGGCAGAAGTGATCCTGGCTGCCCAGGCGATCGCCGGCATTTCTGCCGATACGATCAGCTATATTGAAGCCCATGGAACCGGTACCACGCTCGGCGATCCGATCGAAATTGCCGCGTTGACGCAGGCATTTCGTGAAAGCACGGATCGGCGTGGATTTTGTGGTGTCGGCTCGGTCAAGACCAATATGGGGCATCTCGATGCGGCTGCCGGCGTGGCGGGACTGATCAAGACAGTGCTTGCATTGAAACACCGTCTCCTCCCCCCCAGTTTGAATTTTGAGCAGCCTAATCCGCAGATCGATTTTGCTTCGAGTCCCTTTTACGTCAACACCGAATGCAAGATTTGGCCAGAGAGTTCAACACCACGGCGCGCGGGCGTCAGTTCATTCGGTATCGGTGGCACGAATGTGCACATGATCGTCGAGGAAGCACCTTCCAGCGAACCTGCCGGGCCTGCACGCGACTGGCAGCTACTGATGCTATCAGCGCGCAGTCAGGCAGCGCTGGAGCAAGCGGTGGAACGATTGCAGCGACACCTTGCAACCCATCCGGCGCAACCGTTGGCGGATGTCGCCTATACGCTGCAAGTGGGCAGAAAACAGTTTCCTCATCGGGCGATTGCGCTCTGTCATGATCACGAAGATGCCATGGCGCTGCTGCAAAACCGGGAAGGCGATCGCTTCCTGATTCAGCAAATAGCAGCCGGGAATCGTCCCGTAACCTTTATGTTTCCAGGACAAGGTGCGCAGCATATCGACATGGCGCGCGATCTTTATCAGCACGAACCCGTTTTCCGGCAGGAATTCGACCGTTGCCTGCGATTATTGCAGCCGCACCTTGCTTTCGATCTTCTCGCTATCCTTTATCCGGGCGCGGATGAAGCCAATCGCACAGCGGCTGCAGCGCGACTCGAGCAGACCGAAGTCACGCAGCCTGCATTGTT
>CAZKPL010000015.1:0-26521 GCA_964554625.1 uncultured Nitrosomonas sp.
TAATGGCACTTTTTATTTGATTACGAAAGTATTAAAAAACATGTGAAAAATTATGGCAGCGCTTCTCGGTGACTTCACTCTATACTCATGCACTGTTATCTGCCGCACTTTATCCCGCTTCCCGACTCTTACCATCTCTATAGAAGATTAACCCTCATACACAATATTGCCATCGATCAGCGTAAATTTTACCCGTCCGGGTAACTCCCTGCCTAGGAACGGCGTATTCTTACCCTGGCTTTGAATCGTTGAGGCAGTCACTTTCCAATATTCTTCCGGATCGAAAATGCATATATCAGCTGGCGCACCAAGAGTTAGACGGCCTCCATCTATGCCCAGCACCTTGGCAGGCGCTAGCGTAATCTTATTTAACGCCTCGATCAGCGGAATATTCATTGCCGTTGCCCATTTAAATGTTAGTGACAGCAATAACTCCAGTCCCGTAGCACCCGCCTCGGCCTGCCCAAAAGGCAATAACTTGGCATCATCATCCACAGGTGCATGATCCGAGCAAATGGCATCAATGGTGCCATCAATGAGCCCTCCCCAAAGTGCATCTCGATCATGCAAGTTTCGTAATGGTGGAACAAGATGGCAATTGGTATCAAAGAAACCGACATCCATCTCTGAAAGATGGAGATGATTGATCGCTATATCACAGGTAATAGGTAATCCTTGCTGCTTGGCAACACGCACCATGACCACCCCTTCTGCGCTGGAAATCCGGCATAAATGGACTTTCACACCTGTTTCCCGGGTTAGCAAAATGATATTCGACAAAGCAACCGTCTCTGCGCAAACCGGAATGGGCGGCAAGCCGAGTCTGGTTGCAATCTCACCAGCATGCGCCACACCATTATTGGCAAGACTGACTTCTTGAGGACGTAACCAAACACTAAAACCAAAAGTCGACGCGTATTGCATCGCTTGCATTAACACATGCAAATTAGCTAGAGGTGCATCAGCATGACTGAAGGCAACGCATCCAGCATCACGCAACTCGGCCATTTCCGTTAAACGCTCACCTTTAAGCTTTTGTGTTAGCGCCCCCACCGGATAGACACGCACCTGCTCTAAACTCTTGGTTCGATGCTTGAGCATTTCGACCAACCCAGGCTCATCCAGCGGCGGATCAGTATCAGGTGGGCAAGCTAAACTAGTTACCCCCCCAGCCACGGCTGCCTTCAATTCTGATTCCAAGGTGGCTTTGTATTCAAGCCCGGGTTCACGTAAGCGCGCAGACAAATCGACCAAACCTGGACACACAATCAATCCAGTAGCATCGATCACCCGGCAGTCTTGGAAACCTGCAGGAACGGATCCTAGCGAAGCAACTTTGCCCCTGACGATATAAAGATCGCTGACAATATCAATACCATTTTCTGGATCAATAAGGCGTCCATTTTTGATGTGAATATTAATGCTCATAGGTAACTGCAATCTGTTATGCGTAAATGGCCCGGAATCAAGATATCAACTCAAGGAATCCATCAATTTCCGGCAAGAATCGACATGACCGCCATTCGTACCGCAATACCAAATGTCACTTGCGGCAAAATGACTGACTGCTTCCCATCAGCTACTGCCGAGTCAATCTCGACACCACGATTCATTGGCCCAGGATGCATGACTATCGCATCCTGTTTGGCCAGCGATAATTTCTCCTGAGTAAGCCCATAATATTTAAAATATTCTTCAGGACTCGGCAAGCTCGCTCCCAACATACGCTCATTTTGCAAGCGCAGCATGATTAATACATCGATATCTTTCAATCCCTGAGCTATATCATGATAAACATGCACACCTAGACGCTCAACCTTGCTAGGCAATAAAGTTTTGGGTGCAATGACGCGAACCTCGGGGACACCCAACGTCGTCAGCGCGTGAATTTGCGAGCGCGCTACCCTTGAATGCAAAATATCTCCAACGATCGCCACTCGAAGATTATGAAAATCTTTTTTGTAACGGCGAATGGTAAACATGTCCAACAATGCTTGCGTCGGATGAGCATGACGCCCATCGCCAGCATTGATGACATGAATCTCTGGGCGCACATGACTCGCTATCATGTGCGCTGCGCCGCTCTGCGAATGCCGAACTACAAACATATTTGCATGCATGGCTGAAAGGTTATTGACTGTATCCAGCAACGTCTCACCCTTTGATTGCGCAGAAACCGCGACATTGAGATTAATCACATCCGCTGACAGTCTCTTGGCAGCAATCTCAAAGGTTGTCCGGGTTCGGGTACTGGATTCAAAAAAAAGATTGAAAACTGATTTTCCACGCAACAATGGAATTTTTTTGACTTCCCGCTCGGTAACACCAGCAAAAGATTCCGCCGTATCCAAAATATGCAGCAAAATGGAAACAGGCAATCCTTCAGTAGTCAACAAGTGTTGTAACTCACCGTGCTTATTTAACTGCGGGTTTCTGTTCATTTTTCTGAAAGACGAATTTCGCGCAAGCCGAGACTTATTTTGCCATCAGTTTCCTGTCTTAATTCCAGCATTTTATCTGTTGGCAAAGATAATACCGCTCCCACATATTGAGCTGCAATAGGAAGCTCTCTGCCTCCCCGATCAATCAATGTTACCAAATGAATGCAAGCAGGCCGCCCGTAATCAAATATCTCATTCACGGCAGCTCGAATCGTCCTTCCCGTATAAAGCACATCATCAACTAAAATTATACGACTCCCTTCAACTTCAAAGGGCAGATCTGACGGTTTGACTTGAGGATGCAAACCAATCTTGCTGTAATCATCTCGATAAAAAGAAATATCCAGCACACCAAGCGGCGTACTGATTCCCAATGCTTGATGCAATCGTTTTGCCACCCATACGCCCCCCGTATGGATACCTATCATTGCGACAGTCTCATCAACATCAGGGCGTAGCTGTTCTGTTAAATCAGCCAGTAATCGCTCAACATCAGGCAGTTGCATAGTCGCAATCAAAAAAGGATTGCAGGATATGTTGTGCTGCAATCTGATCCACCATAGTTTTTTGTTTCTTTCCTTTAATACCCAATTCCTCCAACGCAGATCTGGCAGTAATAGTCGTATAGCGTTCATCTACCAGTACCGATTTGATCCCAAAACGCCCTTCCAAACGTTGCGCAAACCGTTGGCTTAATCGGGTGAGTTCATGTTCCGTTCCGTCAGCATGAGTCGGCAATCCAACTACCAGCAACACGGGTTGCCATGTTTCAATCAACTTAGCGACCGCTTCAAAACGTTGCTTGTTCACCTCACAATGAATGGTGGTAAGCGGGTGAGCTAACCGCAATCCCTGCTCTCCCACTGCGACCCCAATGCGCTTCTTCCCAAAATCAAAAGCCAGCACTGTGCCACTTAGCAATCTTTCCACAAATCCCGATTCATTTTCATGTCTATATGTGAAATCAACAACTCTTAAAATCGTCTAAATACTGCTGTCCAGGTTATGCATGCCCAACTTCATTTGATAAATTAGAGAAATTGACTCCCAGCAACTGTGCTGCAGCAGGCAACCTCTCTTCAGAAGACATTCCAAAAATAATGCTGGAAGAAGCCGGAACAGTCAACCAGGCATTCTGTACCAATTCTTGCTCAATCTGTCCAGGCGCCCATCCTGAATAACCCAATGCAACCAGCATTTGTTCAGGGCCCTCACAATTTGCAATGGCCTCTAAAATATCAACAGAGGATGTCAATCCTACTGCCTGGTTGACCGCTAGCGTAGATTTCCACTTCCCCACAGGCTGATGCAACACAAACCCACTGTCGATCTGCACTGGCCCACCAAACATCACAGATCGCCCTGCTGACAATGAGTCCGCACAGGGAATACCCAATTGCTCGAATAACTTATCCAAAGTAAACTCTGTAGGACGATTAATGACAAGTCCCACCGCACCTTTTTCATTGTGCTCACAAATATAAGTAAGGGTCTTAGCAAAAAAAGGATCGGCCATATTAGGCATAGCAATCAGAAAATGATCTGTCAGGTTGATATTTTTCATAATAAAGACCTCTTTACTACTTATGATAAATCGCCAATCACACTAATATAATCAATCTGAAACATAAAGCTATCATTCATTCCCACTTCTTCCTAATATTTTTCATCAAACCCAGTATGCCGTTCGCGTCATGACTTTTGAACTCATTTTCATAGCCAGTTTCACCGGTAATGGCAACTCCATGCCACCATGTGATATTGCCATCGTTGCATGGCTGGCTTCATCAGTTTTCATTTGCGCAACAATAGCGCGGCTCTTCAAATCCTGATGAGGTAACCGTTGCAAATGCTCTGCAAGATGCGCCTCGACTTGACGCTCTGTTTCCGCGAGAAAACCGAGATTCCATTTATCGCCAAGCACTCCCGCCACCAAGCCAATTGCAAAAGACCCACCATACCATAATGGGTTAAGCAAGCTTTTACGGCCACCTAATTCAGCGATACGACGCTCTGTCCAAGCCAGATGCTCAGTTTCCTCACGTGCAGCCTGTATCAATGCATTTTGAACCTCTTGATTTCGCGCGGTCATCGCCTGCCCTTGATAAAGAGCCTGAGCACATATTTCACCAACATGATCAACGCGCATCAATGCACATGATTCCTTTCTTTCCTCATCAGTTAATTCATTTTCCGGGAGATTTCTTCCTGGCACAGCACGTAATGTTTGGGCTGGCGCCATCAGTGTACGTAATGCGTTATCAAAACCAATAATGAACTTATCTATATTCAGCACGGCATCAATTCCAATAATGTATAGGCAACCTATTTATTTTATCATTCTATACCTATTTGCCGAGCTAGCAACGTTACTGGATGCAATACCTCTAATTTTTTCCCTTGGCCCCTTAAACCGCTAGTGAAATGTAATAAGCAGCCGATATTCGATGTCGCTAGATAGTTCGCTTCTGTCCTCTCTAATGCCATCATTTTATCACTCAGTAATGGTTCTGCGATTTCTGGCTGATCAAGAAAGTAAGTGCCCGCTGCGCCGCAGCAGAAGTTATTACCGGCAAGCTCCACAAGCTCAATACCCGGAATATGTGCCAGCAGTCGATAAGGATAACTTGAAGCACGCAATACATTACGCATACTACATGGATCATGTATAGCCACTTTTTTGGGCAAAGCTGTAATCTTGACTTCGCTCCAATCCTGCTCCACCAGAAATTTGCTGATATCAACTATCGGGGCAGGAAAATTATCTGTCTGATATAGAGAGCAAAACTCTGTCAGATGCGCACCACACCCGGACGCTGTACTGATAATCGCTTTTATGCTCAAATCAGCAAATGCTTTCTTGTTACGCTGAATTAAATCCGTTGCCTCAGCTATTCGGCCACTATGCTGGTACAACGCACCGCAACAAGTTTGTGAATTGGGCACATGCACTGTATAACCGAGGTTGTTAAGCACAGAAATTGTTGAAATGTTCGTTTCGATATCGATTAATCGTGCTACACAGCCCAGGAACAAGGCCACTTCTCCACGTTCCCTTCCAATTGCCGGATAAATTTCTTGCCACCCATGAAAAGGAAAGTGAATCAATGGCAATTTTGAAAGCAACAACTCAAGTCTAGTTCCTTTTACAATGCTTAATTGTTGTAACCTCTCCTGCAAGCCAATTCTCTGGAAGAAATACATGAGTGGGCGCACAACATCGAAACGCTCTGGTTTATCAACAAACACTCGCTCTAGCAAGCTCCTGAACCAGCTCCTTTTTCGTGCCCCCCCCCTCTTCGTTGAACCTGATGGCGGAATTGTCATCATGGCGCGCGCCTCATCGATTAGCCGGCCATAGGCTACATGATTGGGACAAACTACCTCACAAGCACGACAAGTCAAACACCGGTCTATATGTAAAGTAAAACGTGCATTCATTGGAATACGCTGGCTTGCAGCTCCACTAATCATAGCAATACGTCCTCGCGGAGAATCAGCTTCTGATAACGTTAAACGATATGTCGGGCAATGCGGCAGACAAAGCCCGCAAGAAACACATCGATTTGCTTCCGCCAGCAAGTCAGATCGAGAAGGTTTAATCCGGAAATCATCTTTAGTGTGCACGCCATCCCCCTCTGGATAATCTTGTTATCAAATTTCTCTTCTGCAAAGATCAAAAATAAACAGAAACACCTCTCTCAAACTATGTTAATCAAATAAGTTTTTCATTTTTTATTTTTATAGCTTGCTAAACTACAGAAAATTACCATAAAATTGCAAGTTTTTAAGCTCAATTTGTTAATATACGATCAAAAAATATGGTTATTATCCGACTGGCGCGCGGCGGCGCCAAAAAAAGGCCTTTTTTTAATATGGTAGTTGCTGATTCTCGTTGCAGGCGCGATGGCAGATTCATTGAACGCGTCGGTTTTTATAATCCACGAGCAACTGGAGATGAAGAAGCACTACGTATCCAAATGGACCGGTTAACGCACTGGCAATCCAAAGGGGCTCAGTTATCCAATACTGTAACAAGACTGGTAAAACAGTTTGGCACGCAACAAAAAGTTACACAAGAAGGCTAATATCAATCAATACGCACCTGAATGCATGGTACCTATGGGTCACGTTATAGGTCCTTTTGGCATTGTAGGCTGGGTTAAGATATCGCACTATACTGAGAGCATCGAAAGTCTGCTTGCTCATCCCGTATGGTGGTTAAGCAAAGGTCATGATACTTGGTCCGCAATAAATATTGCGTCATACAATGTTCATAATGACCAATTGGTCGTCGTATTTGAAGGATGCCATGATCGTACCCAGGCAGCACAATTAAAAGGAATGCAAATTGCAGTTCCTCGTGACCAATTGCCATACCTAGACGAGAGTGGCAAAGAAGGTTACTACTGGTCGGATTTAATAGGAGCAAATGTGTTTAATTTACAGAACGAAGAATTTGGAAATGTAATTGGCTTATTAAGAACAGGGGCTAATGATGTATTGCAAGTTCAATCTGTAAGAGGAGACCAGAAAGAAAGATTGATACCCTTTATTGATCAAGTTATTGTTAATGTAGATTTAGAAGCTCGCAAAATAACTGTTGATTGGGGACTAGACTACTGACAGGGAACGAGAATCTTGTCATTTGAAATCGATGTCATCACGCTATTTCCCGAAATGTTTGATGCCATTACAAAATATGGCATAACAGGTAGAGCAAGCAAGAATGAAATTTTTCGACTGCATACTTGGAATCCACGCAATTTCGCCAGAGATAACTACCGCACAGTAGATGACAGTCCTTATGGTGGTGGGCCAGGTATGATAATGCTTGCCCCTCCTCTGGATGAGGCCATAGCCCAAGCGAAGATAAGGCAGCTATCAGAAGGAATAAACGAAACAAAAGTAATCTATCTTTCCCCCCAAGGCAAGCTTTTTAATCATGAGAAAGCTTTACAATTAACTAAATTAGAAGGAATGATATTACTTTGTGGCCGCTATGAAGGAGTTGATGAGCGAATAATCATGCGTCAAGTAGACGAAGAAATTTCAATTGGGAACTACGTCATTTCAGGCGGAGAACTGGCAGCAATGGTTTTAATTGATAGCATAGTGCGGCAAATCCCTGGCGCACTCGGCAGCCCCGATTCAGCCAGGGAAGATTCATTTTCCAATAACTTATTAGAGTTTCCTCAATATACAAGACCAGAAATATATCGTGGAGATTCCGTGCCCAGTATTTTGCTCTCAGGAGATCATGCAAAAATAGATCGCTGGCGATTGCAGCAATCTCTTGGCAAAACATGGTTAAAACGACCTGATTTATTGGAACTCAAATACAAACAAGGTCTATCCAAGGAAGAACAAGAATTATTGGAAGAATTCAAACAAGCACCAAATTTTAGAATAAACTAACCTCATAAAAAATACTAGGAGAAAAGAATGAATCTGATCGAGCAATTAGAGCGAGAAGAAATAGCACGCCTTGGTAAAGTTATCCCAGATTTCTCCCCTGGCGACACAGTTGTAGTCAACGTAAATGTAGTAGAAGGTGATCGCAAGCGTATTCAGGCTTATGAAGGTGTTGTCATCGCCAAACGTAATCGCGGCCTTAACTCATCTTTTATTGTACGCAAAATATCCAGTGGAGAAGGTGTCGAGCGTACTTTCCAGACTTATTCACCCATGATTTCCGGTATCGAAGTCAAACGCCGTGGCGATGTGCGTCGCGCAAAACTTTATTACCTGAGAGATCGCTCTGGTAAATCAGCGAGAATCCGCGAGAAGCTTCCTACTCGTAGCGGAACAACCAGCGTTATGGGAGCGTAAACTTTATTTCTTGCAGTTACAGTTACAGTTATTTGTAAAGGCGACAGGACAAGAGGTCTCGCCGCCTTTTTCATTTGACAAGCAAGTATTATTTTTTATTGCTCCAATATTTTTTTCACATTCTCTGGTGGTCGAGCTAATATCGCCCTATCACCTCGCACTACAATAGGACGTTGAATCAGATCCGGGTTCTCCACCATCAACTGTAACAATTCCTCATCAGTTGCAGACTCTACACTACGGGCCATAGGCTCGTCTGTGCGCAAAATATCACGTACTGACATATTCAGCTTACGAGTAAGTTCGCGTAACAACTCTATCGTCATAAGCTTCTCATAATAATTGACGCTATCAAACTCTTTTCCGCTCTCATTCAGTAGCGCCAGCGCCGCTCGACTTTTACTACAAGTAGGTTTCTGATAAATAGTTATTTTGTCATTCATATTATTTTTCCTGTTTACAAACAGTTACGTAGAAAAACATAACAACCACTCAAAACTTTATTAACTAGAGCAATGCTTATTTGATACCACATTCTTTAGAAATAGCACCATAGGCAGAAGATGACCCTTTTAATCCAAAAGAATCCGTCGTTGCTGTATCTCGTACAGATACTCCTTTGATAATTAATGAACTACCATTACGAATCGCATTGGTTATTTTATTATCAGTTGCTTCATCAGGCGCCCAGGCTGTTTCATTTTGAGTAAAAAGCTTGAAATTCTGATTACCTATGCTCGCCGTTACTTCACTACCTTGTTTGAATGGGTATCCAGCAGCAAAACTAAAGACATTTTTACTTTTTTCTGCAGGTCGGTGAGTAATAAGCGCGAAAACATCGCCTCGCTTGGTATAGCTTCCTTCTTCTTTTTTAGGCTTACTAACCATATAACAAACTTTGTTATTACCTTCCATATAGACATAAGCCGTCCAATCATTGAATTCACCAATCACTTTGGGATCAACTGCATATGCCCATCCACTCGCTATGAGTATAGTCAGAAAAGTAAATCGCTTTATAAAAGTCAGTCTCATTATATAAAAATCCTAAAAATTATCGATTATCCCCTTCGCGTTGCTCTCGTTAATTACAACCTTCCATTTTATATATGAAATAGCCATTTTTATTGATTGTCTCAATAACATCAGCAGGTGCACCCTGGCTATGACAGAATCGGCATTCCTTGCTAGTAACAACTGCATCTCCTTCCCCGATCGAAGCTAACCATTGCTTAGCATATTCAATCGCCTTCTTCTCATCTCTTACCGCAGTGAATACATCAAAATGCATAATATGTCCATCCTTAGCTTTCACATAAGTATCGTAAACATGAATTTCCATAAACACTCCTTCCTGAATAAATTAAATAAGTTAATTACTATTGAATGATTTCACTTTGATCTTTTACTCGTACTTTTTATTATGCCATTTTTCGTCGTGCCACAATAACACCATCACGCGTTGGATTGATAAAAGCATCAAACGCAGGATCATTGAAAACCTGCTGATTATGCATGAGAATTGCTTCTGTCCATCCCGAAACAATGTCGGTAAAATTTTCTGTCGCAACTCGTCCATGCCAAAGCACATTATCCGCTATATACAATCCTCCCGGGCGAATTCGGTCTTTTGCCATCTGCCATACTTTAGGATACTCACCTTTGTCGACATCGTTGTAGCAGATATCAAACAAACCATCAGTCTGCAAGAAGACTTCCTGAGCATAGCCAACCTGAAAATCTATCCTATCCCATAAACCGGATGCAGATAGATATTGTTCTGCTTTCAATTTATTAGCAGCATTACCATCAGTACAAATCACTTCTCCTTCAGATCCCACAGCTCTAGCAAACCAGTAAGCAGAATAACCATAACCACTTCCAAACTCAAACACACGTTTAGCGCTAACCATTTTTGCTAGTACTTCCAAAGAAATTCCCACCAAACGATCCACTATTGGAAAATTTTTCTGCTTTGCCAAGGCTTCCATTTCAATCAATACTGGATGATCAGTTTGTTTTACCAGACTACGCATATATTTTTCAATCGCAGGATTTACCGGAAGCAAAACTTCTGGATTTTCAACTGTTGGAGGCTGCATATTGGCCATCATCTCCCCTTCCTTGAGCATAAAAGAATCTAAATTTAAACTAAAATTAGATCACCCTATGTATTTCTATATTTTTAGTTGATTATGTGTTCCGGCTATTGGTTGCTGCCAGCAAATCACAATTGCCGTGACGATTAACAGTATGATCGGTATCCTATTGTAAAGTAGAAATGTATCTGCTAATCCTGCCAGAAATATATAACAAATCAATGCAGCTCCTAGTACTTTCAATCTGTGGATCTTTAATGTTTGGAACCAACTCCATAGCAGAAAAATTAGCGCAAAAATGCCTAACCCCCCCACATGCATACCGGTCTCAATCCAATCATTATGGTAATGAGAAGTTCTTTGAAATTCTGGCAGATTTCTATATATTCCATTTTTGTAGGTTGGTATGGTTTTTTCAAAATATATTTCTGGCATGCCTGTTCCGTGTCCTAAAAAAGGTCGCTCCGCAATGCCATGTACTCCGACATCCCATATTGCGAGACGATAACCCAAGCTAGTTGTATAGTTGCCTTGCAAGATCGAATTCAGATCTCTTTTTACGTGTTCTAATCTTTCCTGAAAAACATTACTACTCATAGCAAACAAGAAAACCGCAGTCACTATTGAAGCTAAAATACCAAGAAATACCCTCCCTTGCGATCGATAGCATAAAAAAATTAAAAGCAAAAGGGCACATACCGTGGCTAACAATAACCCTCTTGCACTCTGATTAAACTGGAGAAAAAGCAATAAGAATGTAATAGACCAACATAATAGTGTTACTCTCTTTACTCGGCATGTGCTCCCGATGAAAGCCATCAATATGATTCCGACCCCCAACATTGCTGAAAAAGCAAGGTATGAGAGCCCAAAAAATGGTACCCCCTGCCCCCCTAAAATTGCCCACTGGTAGATACCTGTTAATAGCACACCAAAGTATCCGGTCAGAAAGACTGCTATCACCCACGGTAATCGTTCTTTATTCAATAAAGAACGAAAAGGAATAAATGTTAGAAGAATAAAATATTTTTTCCATTTATTCTGAGCCGTATCAGAATAGTCACCCCAGAATAATCCCAGAGCCATCACGCCACAAAATATTAATATGCCCAAAACCAAAGGCTCCCTTATCAGTCCGCGGAATTTCTGGAGTCCCCCATCAATTATCCAAGCAAGCGCCAGAACAAAGAAGGCATAAAAAAGCGACCATTTCTGCCACAGAGCAGTACAAAAGAAGATGAGTGCTCCTCTTGCAAAGAGATCACGCCAATCATTCGTATATATTTCTCTCTCCAGAGAAAAAAGACCGATTCGATTTTCACGCATTTGCAATATCAGTCATTAATAAATCAATTTCTCCAGAGAATAAAGCTTCAATACTTTGGAAATTTGCTTTCTTAAAAAGGTTGAAAATGCGACACGAGCTTGACCAATAAAACGCAAGAGGTTTATTTTCCTTCAGCCAGTGATTCCAATAATGCTGCATAATGAGGCAATACCTCAGTACCTGGAACATCCAGCATTTCCTTTATGAACCGCTGCCGATGTAATTCGACATAATAAGATCGGCAGCCGTTTGTAAGAAACTCATTAATTTTTTCATACACATCATCACGGCAACGCAACTCAGTTTCTGGCATATATATCGCTGCGGCGGAACGACCTGCATGCAGGTAATCGGCAGCCAATACAGGCTTACCCACTCTAATGGCTTCATATGCGACCGAAGTAGCCAGATCAATGATGACGTCAGCCCACTGCAATAAATGCACGGAATGAATGTTATCTTCTATCATGGTTACATTCGTCAAACGCCGCAATGCAGTATCTTTGGTCAGAGATTGCTTCCAGCCACCGCGAGTATGGGGTTTAATCATTAATTCTACACCTGGAAATGCTGCAATCATCTGCACTACTTCACTTACTTCTTCCCAGAAAGTCGTGAAATTGGCTTTTCTCAAGAAAATCACAATCTTGAGTTGACTATCAGAGCGTACCAACGGTGAAGAAGGCATGAACGTAGCCAATTTAGCCAACCACTCTTCGCTGTATCGCGGTGAACCTAACACAATGAGTTTCTGATCATCCATAAAGGGACGAAAACGCGTGGCACACAACTCATTGGGCACAACAACCTTATCAAACATCCCCGCTGCTGAGAATGACGTATCTGGCTTTAGCTGCCATTCGCCACGTCGTATCAGTTGACTAGCATGAGGACTATCACCATGTGGAAGCGATATAGTTCCAAGCCCTTGGTTGCGCGCTATTCCAATTAGAATCTCTACCCACTCGACGCAAACTTCTGAATTTCTCTCGATCCAGTCAAATACGACAACCCCCTTCCCAGCATCTGAAAAGCTTCTTTCCAGTAAATATCGAGTAGTGCGCAACCAAGTCGCTTTGCGTCGCTTAGCGTTATAAACTCGAGCCAATACTTTAACCAGTGGACCAAAAAAAGAACGATATGAACTTCTAACCAGCAACAATGTTTGCAAGCGCCATTTCATAAATTCCGGAAATGATAATAAGTCCTGAAGATGAGCAAGTCGTACACCATCCAGTTTTTTCAGAAACTCGATGCGATAATCTCCATCGAACCGCTTCTTACCAATCATGACAATATCGCAAATATGGCCACGCTCAGCCCATTTAGCAATAACCGGCGTCATGTGATCGATATCGTTATAATGGCGAAGGAAAAAAAGGGCTTTCATAATCGCAAATCAAGTTAATAGAATTTTTAAAAGAAGATTCAAGAAATTTTATTTCTCTCAAAGATAAAACAGGTTTCACCCCAATTTTTAGTTGATTTCTGTTTCAACTCAAGCCCTGCCTGCTTCATAATTGCGACTGCTTCTTGTTGCTCTGCAGGCGTACCCAGCTCAATGATCACTGATTTAAGATTAGGATGGCTTAATACCTTCTCTGCCGCCTTAAGGATAGATATCTCTATTCCATCAACGTCGATCTTCATATAATTTGGATAAGGAAACCCCCACTTGCCGCATAAATCATCCAATGTAACACCGAACATGCCTTGAATATGTGAAGTAGGTGTCTTCATGGTATCAAGGGACTCTTCTCCAAATTGAGAACGATTTCCACCGGGAATAAATTTAGGCACATACAATTTGGAAAATTCGCTCTTGCCTGACACTGCGATACAATAGGCAATAATGTGATCTTTAAGGTTGTTATAAAAGATATTTTTATTGAGCGCATAGTAATTATTGCTTTGTGGCTCGAATGCATATATCTCAACTTGACGACCATATTTTTTAGCAGGATAAAGCGAATACTGGCCTATATTGGCACCAATATCGAAATAACACGACCCTGGTTCAAAACCATCGAGCCAGTCCAAAGTATCAGGTTCTTTTATATTATAAGTCTTTGCCCGTTTAAGAACCCGCCAGTGATCCACCGCAATCAGAATGGACTGCCCTCTGACACTGGTACGGGTATAGCCGCCTTTAACCCAGTAAGCAGCCACTACCAGGTTTTTCAGAAAATTAGCCGAAAAAATATATTTTATTGCAGTCCACAAGGATCGCATAAGTCCGTTCACCCCATCAAAAATCCTACTAATCACTTCAGTCATACTCCAGCAGCCGTTTCGAGCAGGGCTACGTAACGCGGCAATACATTTGGTCCAGATACATCGAGCATTTCTCTCAAGAAACGCTGGCGGTGTTCTTCAATGTAAAAGTCATGGCAACCTTCTGTAAGAAATTCATCTATTTTTTCGTACACATCATCACGGCAACGCAGTTCAGTTTCGGGCATATAGACAGCTATGGCGGAGCGACCTGCATGCAGATAATCCGCAGCCAACACTGGTTTCTTAAGTCTGACTGCTTCAAATACCACTGAAGTAGCCAGATCAATACAAATATCCGCCCAGTTCATCAAATGAATAGAATGCACATCATCCTCTGCTATGGTTACATTCGGCAATTGCTTCAGAGCTCTGTTTTTGGTCAAAGATTGTTTCCATCCGCTGCGCGTGTGAGGTTTGATTGCGAGCTCCACACCTGGAAACGCTGCAATCATGTGCACGACTTCATTTACTTCTTCCCAGAATGTCGTAAAGTTCGCCTTTCTCAGAAACATGACTATCTTGAGGCGACTATCCGAGCGCGTTAAGGGTGAAAGCGGCATCAGCCTGGTCAGTGTGGCTAGCCATTCCTCACAATAGCGCGGTGAACCCAATATGGCGATCGAACGTTCCTCCAGAAAAGGTCGAAAACGCTTAGCGCAAAGTTCATTGGGAACTACCAGCTTATCGAAGATCTGCGCCGTTGAGAATAGAGAATCGGGCCCAACACGCCATTCCCCCCGGCGGATCAGTTGATTGGCATGCGGGCTATCTCCGTGTGGCAATGAAACCGTACCTAACCCTCTATCCCTCGCCATGGCAATGACAGTTTCAACCCATTCCACCGCGATCACAGAGTTTCTTTCAATCCAGTCAAAAGCGACCACTCCCTTGTCGGCACTCTCAAAGCTACGCAATAGTAAATGTTCCGCAGTCGTTCGCCACAACGGTGCGCGCCGCTTAGCATCATAAATATCTGCTAACAAGCGGATGAAAGGCCCAATAAACAAGCGACGCAGATTGCCCGTCAACAATAACATCTGCAATCGCCACTTGAGAAATTGGAAAGGTGAGAATAATTCACGAATATGCGCGACTCTGACACCTGCAAGTTTACTCAGAAACGCAATACGAAAATCATTGCGAAACCGCGTAGCGCCAATCAGAATCACATCACAGCTATGACCCGAATCAATCCACTTGGAGATGACGGGAGTAATATGATCAATGTCGTTATAATGACGAAGAAAAAAGAGAGCTTTCATACCTGTGTTATGATTAGCAGCATTTAGAATGAGCAATATGCCTATAGTTTTATGAGTCAGATTAAGAATAAAGCAAATCAAGCAATAGAGATTATGCGAAAAATTAGGGTGAATAATTCTACACGTGCAGTTCCTTATTTACCAAAAAAGCAGCCACCTTGCTTTATTTTTTCTGAGCATTCTGTACAGCATTAATGAATCCCTTTTGGGCAAACGAAATAGTTTCATAACTTAGACTCGCCCGCCCCTGCCTATTAACCATCGATAAATAGATCATTATCCATCACTCACTTGTTATGAAAACGATCGCAATCATTCCTGCACGTATGGGATCATCACGCTTTCCCGGAAAACCCATTGCCAAATTGCTTGGGCGAACTATGCTAGAACATGTTTATAAACGCGTGGCTTTAAGTAATGTACTCAATGCTACCTATATTGCTACCTGTGATGAAGAAATTCGACAAGCTGCGGAAGCATTTGGTGCACTGGTCATCATGACTTCAGATAAGCATGAGCGCGCGAGTGATCGCGTCGCAGAAGCTGCTGCTAGCACAGATGCAGAGCTCATCGTGATGGTACAGGGCGATGAGCCCATGACACACCCTCGTATGATCGACACCGCAGTTGCTCCTTTTCATGATGATCCACAATTAGGTTGTGTCAACCTTGTTCGGCGCATTGAAAACGAAGCTGATTTCTATGACGTCAATACCATCAAGGTCGTTATGAATCAACGAGGGGATGCACTCTATATGTCGCGCCAGCCGATTCCTACATTAGCCAAATCGGGTTTTGCCTCAACCTCTGCCTATAAACAAGTTTGCATCATTCCATTTAGACGCGCCGCCCTGCTCGATTATGCCCAATTACCGACGACTCCACTGGAGCAACTTGAGTCAATTGACATGTTGCGACTGCTGGAACATGGTTCCCGAGTCAAGATGGTAGAAACTGAATTCAACAGCCAGGCCGTCGATACGGAAGCAGATCTAGCCCGTGTCGCCAAACTAATGGAATCAGATCCATTGCTTGCCAGTTATTAACGATTTTCAAGGATTTTTCATGCAACTGAAAGCAAAGCTTGCACACTCGGAATTGACTATAGGCTCATGGATCACGCTCGGACATCCCGCCATTGCCGAAATCATGGCTTCAGCCGGCTTTGACTGGCTGGTACTGGATATGGAGCATAGTGTTCTGGAATTGAGCGAAGTACAGATAATTATGCAGGTGCTCGATGGACTGCACTGTCCCGCAATTGTCAGGCTCACCTCCAATCATCCAGATCAGATTAAGCGCGTGATGGATGCAGGTGCAACGGGCATCATGGTGCCCATGATTAAATCCGCCGCAGATGCGCAGGCAGCAGTAGAATCCGTTTATTATCCTCCAGAAGGAAAACGTGGCGTGGGACTGGCACGTGCGCAAGGCTATGGCGCCCGCTTTCACGAATACCGGCAATGGTTGAAAGATAATGCAGTTATCATCGTCATGATCGAGCATGTAGATGCGGTGCATCAGATCGATTCGATTCTTTCGGTTCCAGGGGTTGATGCTTATATCATTGGCCCTTATGACTTGTCTGGATCAATGGGGCGGCCAGGCGAACTCGATCATCCGCAAGTACAAAATGCTATCGGGCAGATATTGGAGGCGGGACGCCGCCTACACAAGCCGGGGGGCATTCACGTCATTGAGCCTGATCCATCTGCACTGCAACAACGAATTAACGCAGGTTTCAATTTTCTGGGTTACAGCCTTGATATCCGCATCCTTGATACGCTGTGCCGCAATCATATGCAAACCATAAAATCCCATCTATGAGTAAAGTCGTTATCTCCACCTCTTCATTTGATATTCATAACAACCCCTTTATCCAGCGCTTGATCGAAGCGGGAATAGTCATCGTAACCAACCCTCACAAACGAAAACTCAGTGAAGAAGAAATCATCGCCTTATTGGATGAAGATACGGTTGGCCTGCTAGCAGGCATTGAACCCCTTACTGAACGTGTTTTTGCATCTGCTCACAGCCTCAAGGTCATCTCGCGTTGCGGAACTGGACTGGATAGTGTTGATTTGGCCGCCGCCAAACGACACAACATTGCCGTTTCCAATACTCCTGAAGCACCAGCCCAGGCGGTAGCCGAACTGACACTGGGACTGATGCTGACCACCCTCAGGCAGATAAGCCAAACGGATCGAATGTTACGCAGTGGCGAATGGCCGCGTATGCAAGGGCATTTGCTCGCCGCGCAATCAGTGGGTATTGTCGGCATGGGACATATCGGTCGGCGTGTTGCACGGCTATGTCAGGCTTTTGAGGCAACCGTAATCGCTCATGACCCCTTTTTGCAACAGACCCTGCAAGATGTCACTTTCATGCCTCTGGAGCAACTGTTAACAGAAGCAGATATTATCAGCCTTCACTTACCTTATTCTGCTGATACACATCATTTATTGAATGAAGCTGCTTTTTCACGTATGAAAACCGGCACTATTGTTATCAATGCTGCGCGTGGAGGCTTGGTTGATGAAATAGCCCTTTATGACGCGCTAGCCTCGGGGCATTTAGGCGGTGCAGCACTCGATGCATTCGAACAGGAACCATATCACGGTCCGCTGCTCAAATGCGACAATATCACGTTAACGTCGCATATCGGTTCACTTGCCAAAGAATCCCGCCACCGCATGGAAATCGAAGCAGCGGATAATTTATTACGAGAATTAGTCAACATAGGTTTAATGGATGAAAAATAAATCAGCATCGGATGAAATTGCGGTCGTATTTGGTGCCAGTGGGTTTCTGGGCAGCCATGTAGCCGATGCCCTGTCGGAGGCAGGCTATCGGGTTCGCCTGTTTGACCGCACCCCCTCCCCTCACCAAAGACCTGATCAGGAAATGATCGTTGGCGATATGATGGATATCAACCAAGCCATCGAAGCGGCCCAAGGTGCTTCGGTTGTCTACAATTTTGCTGCCATCGCCGATATTGACGAAGCCCATGACAAGCCACTGGCTACGGCAACCATTAACGTATTAGGAAACATGCATGTGCTGGAAGCAGCACGTTTAGCTGGCGCACGCCGCTTCATCTTTGCCAGCAGCGTGTATGTTTATTCTGAGTCTGGCTCATTTTACCGAGCCAGTAAGCAGGCTGCTGAACGCTTCACCGAAACCTATCATGAACGTTATGGATTGGAATATACCATTCTGCGTTACGGCTCACTGTATGGTCGGCGCGCTGATCTGCGTAATGGGATTTATCGAATGCTGCATGAAGCTATTCAAAAACATACTATTACTTACCATGGCAGCGGCAATGCCATCCGCGAATACATTCACGTCGAAGATGCCGCACGTATGAGCGTGCAAGTACTAGCTTCAGAATTTGCCAACCGGCACTTGATCCTGACGGGCCAGGAAAAACTGCGTATTCGGGATGTGATGACCATGATCTCGGAAATTATGCCATGGTCGGTGGAATTGCATTTTGAGGATGCTAACGCCATACACCATTATGAGATCACTCCTTATGCATTTCAGCCACGCATCGGCCGCAAGCTGGTGCTCAATGAGCACGTCGATCTGGGTCAGGGGTTACTTGATTGTCTGAGAGAAATTCACCAGTACATCCATCATGCAGAGGAAGATGACGACGCCACACCTTCCACCTCTGACAATAGAGCCTGACTATGGATACTAAAGATTGGCAAGCGATTATTTTTGATTTCGATGGAGTCATCGTCGAATCCGGCGATATCAAGACTCAGGCTTTTGCCGAACTGTACCGTTCCTATGGCGAGCATATCGTGGCGGAAGTCGTGCGTTATCATCGACAAAATGGAGGCATGTCCCGTTACCAGAAGTTCCGTTATTTTCAGCAGCATTTGTTGCACAAGCCCCCCCTGACCATAGCAGAAGAGCACATGCTTGATCAGGGTTTTTCTGAGCTTGTCATTGAAGCCGTTATCGCAAGCCAGGCTGTAGCAGGCGCTGAAATGTTGCTTCAAAAAGCAGCCGCAAGAATTCCTTTGTTTGTCGCTTCTGGCACACCAGAAAATGAACTGAGAACAATCGTTAAACGCCGTGGCCTGTCGCCCTACTTTACTGAGGTGCGTGGCTCTCCGCTGTCCAAACAGACATTGATTGCCGATATATTGGCGAGCTATGCGCTCATTCCCGAGCGAGTCCTGATGATTGGCGATGCCATGGCTGACTATCATGGCGCGACCCTGAACAGAACCGCGTTCCTGGGCCGCGTTCGGCCAGGTGACGAGAATCCCTTTCCCGAGCATGTCAAGATAGTTCCTGATTTATGCTCGCTGACGACATGATTGAGCGTCGCTCCTATGAAAGCATGCATGCTTTAGCTGCTGCTTTCGCTGACTTTGCTGCTTCGATTCTGCGCAATGCCCTGATGCGAAACAATACAGCCAGTTTGGTCGTGCCGGGTGGACAAACCCCGCGTGACTACCTGCCCGCACTAAGCCGCCAGGCATTACCATGGGAAAATATCTACATTACATTGAGCGATGAACGTTGGGTGGAAACCCAGGCAGATGCCTCCAATGAACGGCTCATACGTCACTACTTTTTAAAAGAGATGGCGGAGAAAGCACGTTTTATAGGATTGAAGACAACGCATTCCCACCCATCTGAGGCGCTGGCTACGGTTCATGAACGACTTTCCCAACTACCCCGGCCGTTCAGTCTAACAGTACTGGGATTGGGAGAAGATGGGCATATTGCCTCCTTGTTTCCAGGTGCAGCACTTAATCAAGTTATGCCTTATTTATGCCAAGCAGTCGAGCCACCGGTCGCACCCAGCCTGCGCATCAGCCTGACACTGCAAGCGCTGGCTCGCAGCCGCCACATTGCCCTCGTTGCTACCGGTATAGCCAAAAGGCAGTTACTTGACCAGTTAATCAGAAATCCTGATCCGTCTATTCCATTTGTTCAGCTTATGCAGCAAAGTCAATTTCCCATCACTATTTTTGAAATGGATTAAACGAGATTTCTCATGGGAAATAGCCCTATCGATTTTCAGCGTCGTAGACTACTTCGATATGGCTGCACAGGGTTAGGCGTTGCTCTGTCGCATAACTTGCTAATTGTCAGCGCCAGCAAAGCGGCTATGTCAAACCTCACCTCAGCTGGCCCCCTTCAGGCACCTGATATGAACGGAGTTCGTCTGCCCAAAGGCTATACCTCTCGAATTGTTGCCTATTCAGGACAGAATCTGTTTGGTTATATTTGGCACGCGGCTCCTGATGGGGGTGCCACCTTTGCTACCGATGAAGGTGGCTGGATTTATGTATCCAATAGCGAAATGAAAAATAATACTGGAGGGGTGGGAGCACTTCGCTTCGATCAAAAAGGAGAACTGATTGATGCCTATCCTATTCTGAGGAATACTAATCTTAATTGCGCAGGTGGCTCCACCCCTTGGCAAACATGGTTGTCGTGCGAAGAAACTGAACGAGGTCGTGTCTGGGAATGCGATCCCTTTGGGAAAAAACCGGCTCAAGTCAGAAAAGCACTTGGACGCTTTAAACATGAAGCCGTGGCCGTCGATATAAAAAACAAACAACTTTACCTCACCGAAGATGAGCCTAATGGCTGCCTGTATCGCTATACCCCCAACTTACTTAATGCGGCAGGCTGCCCTGATCTGGAAGATGGCTTTCTTGAAGTGGCAGAGATTTTGGGTGATCAACAGAAAACAATACGCTGGCATCGCCTGCCTGACCCGGATGCCACAACTATCGCCACACGCAAACAAGTCAAGCAAAGCAGCCATTTTAATGGCGGTGAGGGAATCTGGTATCACCAGGGAACCGTGTACTTCACAACCAAAGGGGATGACAAGGTATGGGCTTATGATACCCATCATAACCATCTTGATATTATTTACGATGCAGCACGTTATGCTTCACCTATACTGACAGGTGTTGACAATATTATTGCTAATACTGCAGGAGAACTGCTTGTTGCCGAGGATAACGGAGATATGCAGATCGTTATTCTATCCAATGAAACAATCAAACCTTTTCTCCAGCTTGTCGGTCATGATCGATCTGAAATAACGGGGCTGGCTTTCAGTCCAAATGGATCACGCTTGTATTTCAGCTCCCCAAGGGGAAAAACCGGACGCCATGAAAATGGCATTATCTTCGAGATAATAGGGCCATTCCAAGGTTATCAACAAAGTACCGGAAACAGGTCACAAATGCAATAACCTTATTTGAGGTGTGTTGTCGAATAGGGAGTCCCTATTTGACAACACATCTCAGTGAGATCTATCCGGGTTATATAAGTCTGGACGTACATAAAGAAAGCATTGCGGTATCAATAGCGCATGCAGGTCGGGTCATGTCTGAATCGGGAGGTGACATTGCCAACAAACCCAAAACTGTAGCGAAATTAATTGAACAGCTGAGTGAGGCGTTTAATAGCGTTTGTTATTCTGCTATGAAGCGAGTCCCTGCGGCTAAGGATTATATCGGCATTGGCCAACGGAATGCCCCAATGAGGTATTTCAGCCAATACACGCATATCAGCATCATCCACCGTCACAAACTGCCAGGCCGTGTCTTGATTCGACATACCTGTCAATAGTGAATATAAACTAACTATTGACAGGTGAAAATATATCAGCCCCTTATATGCAGAACCTGGACAAAGTCTTCTTGTTACATCTGTTATCCTGAGAAGAAGATAACGCTCACTCTTCCTGCTCCTGCCGTAATTGAGGAAACAGGATGACATCACGAATACTGGGACTATCTGTAAGTAACATGATCAACCTATCGATACCAATCCCCTCTCCTGCTGTTGGAGGTAGGCCATATTCCAGTGCACGAATATAATCAGCATCATAATGCATGGCTTCTGCATCGCCCGCTTCTTTAGCTTTGGCCTGCTCCAGAAAACGGGCCGCCTGATCTTCCGGATCATTCAATTCTGAGAAACCATTTGCAATTTCACGTCCAGCGATATAAAGCTCAAAACGATCTGTGATTTCTGGATCATGATCATTCCGGCGTGCTAATGGTGATACTTCCGCCGGATAATCAACAATGAAAGTGGGTTGGAATAATAGATGCTCAGTCGTTTCATCAAACAGGGAAAGCTGCAATCCACCTATCCCATCCCCTGCGTTATACGCAACACCCAGTTCCTGCAGTTTGCTTAACAGAAAATTGTGATCATTAAGCTGTGCAGTTGTATATTCTGGGTAGTGCCTTTGAATAGCCTGGGTAATAGTCATTCTTGCAAACGATTGTGACAAATCGATCTGACGCTCCTGGTAGGTGATTTGGGCGGTTCCCAGCACTTTTATCGCGACTTCTCGCAGCATGACCTCAGTGAAATCCATCAAGTAGGTATAATCCTGATAAGCTTCATAAAATTCTAGCATGGTGAATTCAGGGTTATGCCGGGTAGAAATCCCCTCATTCCTGAAATTCCTATTAATTTCAAAAACTTTCTCCATTCCCCCGACCACCAATCGCTTCAAGTAGAGTTCAGGTGCGATGCGCAGGTAGAGCGCCATATCCAGTGCGTTATGATGCGTAGTGAAAGGTCGCGCTGTTGCGCCACCCGGGATGGTATGCATCATGGGCGTTTCTACTTCCAGATAATTTCTCGCCACAAAGAACTCGCGAATAGCCTGAATCACTTTGGAACGTATGGAAAAAACCCTGCGGGCCTCTTCATTGGTAATTAAATCGAGATAGCGCTGGCGGTATTTCTGTTCTTGATCAGCTAAACCATGAAACTTTTCCGGAAGCGGCCGCAAGGATTTCGTCAGTAACTGTAAATGGCTCACTCGCACGGATAACTCACCAGTTTTGGTTTTGAATAAAATACCCTCAGCCCCCAATATATCACCCAGATCATAATGCTTGAAAGCCTCATGAACAGCTTGACCGGTATGGTCATTGGATACATAAAGCTGGATGCGCCCACTCATATCCTGAATCGTGGCAAAGCTCGCCTTGCCCATGATACGCTTGAACATCATACGTCCCGCAACCTTTATGACAACCTGTTCTATCTCCAATGCTTCTTTGGTAAACGAATTATATCGATGGTGTAGTTCTGAAGCCAAGCTATCGCGACGAAAGTCATTGGGAAAAGCATTACGGATTTTGCGTAACTCGGTCAGTTTAGTACGCCGTTCTGCAATGATATGGTTCTCGTCTTGGGAAATGGCAGATTGAGTTTCTTGAGTCATAAAAATTTAATTTGCTTAATAAATATTAGGTTCGGGCTTTTCATGTATTTCGCGCTGTATTTATTTATTCTAGTCTTGGCTGGCAAAACACACTTTATAATATTGCTAGCTGTATTATAGTTGTTTTAATGATCGCATTCCCAACCCAATTAGAAAGACAAATTTGTGAGCACATTACCTATTTCTTCAAATTTCATACGCAACATTATCGATGAGGATAACCGTACAGGTAAATGGCATGGGCGAGTAGAAACACGTTTTCCACCTGAACCCAATGGTTACCTGCATATCGGTCACGCGAAAAGCATCTGCCTCAATTTTGGTCTTGCACGAGATTATGGCGGTATATGCCACCTGCGTTTTGACGATACTAATCCAGAAAAAGAAGCGCAAGAATACGTAGATGCCATCTGTGACTCAGTCAAGTGGCTAGGTTTTGAGTGGGGAACGCATATTTACTATGCATCTGATTATTTTGAGCAATTATATGAGTTTGCCGAATATCTGATAAAAAAAGGAAAAGCGTATGTGGATAGCCTGTCCGCTGATGAAATTCGTCAATTACGCGGTACCTTGAATCAACCCGGTGAAAACAGTCCCTACCGAGATCGTTCTGCAGCAGAAAATTTGGACTTGTTCCGCCGCATGCGCGCAGGCAAATTTCCAGATGGTGCTCATGTATTACGCGCTAAGATTGACATGTCCTCTCCCAATATCAATATGCGCGATCCAGTCATTTATCGTATTCGCCATATTCATCATCAGCGTACAGGCGATAAGTGGTGCATCTATCCGATGTATGATTTTACACACTGTATATCGGATGCACTTGAGCACATTACCCATTCCCTGTGCACCCTAGAATTCGAAGACCACCGGCCACTGTATGATTGGGTGCTAGATCAATTAGACAACCAAGTTCCCTGCCATCCACAGCAAATCGAGTTTGCTCGATTAAATCTCACTTATTGCGTGATGAGCAAACGCAAATTGATCGAGTTAGTAGAAGGTCATTTTGTAGATGGTTGGGATGATCCGCGCATGAATACCTTGGCAGGCGTACGTCGTCGTGGATATACCCCCGAATCCATTCACTTGTTTACTGAGCGCATCGGCATCAGCAAAGCGGATTCGTGGATAGACATGACGACTCTGGAAGATTGCCTGAGAGAAGATCTCAATGAGCGTGCTTTACGGCGGATCGCAGTATTAAAACCATTAAAGCTTGTGATCGATAATTTTCCTGAAGATCAGGAAGAGGAATGTTATGCGCCTAATCATCCACAAAAACCTGAGTGGGGTAAACGAATGTTATCCCTTACTAAAACTGTTTATATCGAGCAGGACGATTTCATGGAAATTCCCAGTAAAGGTTATTTCCGTCTCTCACCTGGTGCAGAAGTTCGCTTGCGCTATGCTTATATCATAAGATGCGTCTCTGTTGTAAAGAACGATCGCGGTGAAATAGAAGAAATTCACTGTACTTACGATCCTGCTACCAAAAGTGGCACCTCTGGTGCCGATACCCGCAAGGTCAAGGGAAACATTCATTGGTTATCTGTCAGGCATGCCCAGCCTGCAGAAATACGAATATACGATCGCCTGTTTAACCATCCCTATCCCGACACAGGTAATAAAGACTTTAAATCCCATTTGAATCCTCATTCAAAACAAATCATAGCTGCTTATCTCGAACCTTCTCTCCTTGATGCTCAAGCTGAGCAACGATTCCAATTTGAACGTCATGGCTACTTCGTAGCAGATCGCATCGACACAAAACCAGGAAAGCCGATATTTAATCGTGCTGTTACTTTGCGCGACACATGGGAAAAAATAACAAAGGAAGCGCGGATTAGCTAATCAGATTGGCGATAATTGAAATCTACGATTCAGGTAATAACAACTAATTTAAGAAATGACGATAACTTGTGATATTGTCATGTTTGATGATGTTACTTGAGCAGTACACCCGCATTGAGTAGATGCACTTATTGTATTATTTTGATTTAGGAGAACTTAATGAAAAAATCGATCGCATCACTGTTAGTGCTATTCGCACTAGCTTTCTTTTTCCCAACCATGGCAATGGCAACTGATTACCCCATGAAAGTTGGAGAAAAACTAGCGAATGGTGTGGCCAACGCAGTGACTGGAGTGGTAGAAATTCCAAAAACCATGATGATTACCGGTCGTAATAAAGGGGCCACCTATGGTATGACCGCCGGATTCTTTATTGGTATTGTCCATACACTAGGCCGGTCCTTAACCGGAGCACTCGATATCGCCACTTTTCTGGTACCAACTACCCCCATAGTAAATCCCGCCTATATCTGGGATGATTTCAACAGAGAAACAACTTATACTGCTTGGCGCATGCGCTAGCATAAATCGTAATTTTTCCAGAATCGTCCACACCCGATGATTCTGGAAGAATCTTCAAGCTACAATATTCTTATAACGAATAACAAGGGAAGCGCAACAAACTATTGATCATGTCGCTGCAACGCCCATTGTACATGCTCGCGTACCAGTAATGAAGAATCATTGCTGCGTGCTTGCAGCGCCTCAATGATGGATGAAGATGAGGAAGCATTACCCAAACCAACTGCTAGATTGCGCAACCATTGTTCATAACCGATTCGACGTATAGGACTACCTGCGAGCTTCAATTCGAATTCTTCTTTACTCCAGCGGAACAATTCCACCAGCGATACGTCATCCAAGCCATTGCGCACGGCAAAATCGGCTTCTTGTGTTACTTTGGCAAATTTGTTCCAAGGGCAGATCAATTGACAATCATCACAACCATAAACCCGATTACCGATCAGGGGCCGTAGAACTTCAGGAATACTACCCTTCAGTTCAATCGTAAGATAAGAAATACATCGTCTGGCATCCAGTTGGTAAGGCCCGATAATCGCCTGAGTAGGACAGATATCAATGCAGCGAGTACAGCTTCCACAATAACTTCTGATGGGATCATCTACAGGTAGCGGCAAATCAGTATATATTTCCCCAAGAAAAAAGTATGAGCCTGC
>CAZKPL010000015.1:26621-30012 GCA_964554625.1 uncultured Nitrosomonas sp.
GCTGCTGGTGGTGTATAATTCATTCGTACAGAAATCACTCGCAATACCCCAGGCACAAGCTCTGCAGGGCGAGTACGTTTAGTACCATGTTTTGCCATATAGTCCATGTCGCCATGGAAGCCTTTCTCCAACCAGGCGGATAATTCTGCTTCAACTAAAGACATGTCGGCATTAGCATCAGCAATACGGATATCTTGAAAACCAAGCTGGTTACCCCAATTCTTGATAGATTGTTTTAACAGGACAACATCTAGTGATGAATTTATGGAGATCTTTTCTTGCATAATCCTTTTCTTTCTGACTCTTGCGTGGAGCAATCCCTCATTTTACAGCTTACAGATGAAACAGCAACGCTAGCGCTGGGCGAGAAAATTGCGAACATATTGCATCCTGGTTTAATTGTTTTTCTCAACGGCGATCTAGGTGCAGGAAAAACCACATTAACTCGCGGTATTTTGCGTGCTATGGGATACCAAGGAAAAGTGAAAAGCCCAACATATAATCTGGTTGAGATCTATAAATTTTCTGGGTTATACTTGTATCACTTTGATTTTTATCGTTTCAATGATCCCACTGAATGGGAGGAAGCGGGTTTTCGTGATTACTTTAATGCCGAAACAATTTGCCTGATCGAATGGCCAGAAAAAGCTGACAAGCTACTGCCAGATGCAGACATAGATATTATATTCATATTCAATGACTTAGGTAGAGAAATTAAGATTCAAGCAGGGACAGAGACAGGAAAAAAATGCTTAAAATACTGGCAAACCATGAAGTTACCTTAAACATCATTGTAGCTAAGAACTATCAGACTCTATTTCTGGCTTTTTTCTCATTAATCTCTATACTCATTTCCTTATTCAGTAATAGTGCCATCGCAAGTACACAGATTACGTCTACGCGTCTCTGGGCAGGCCCGGAATATACTCGGCTGACACTTGAATCTAATATACCTATTAACTATACCCTCAACACTCTAGATAATCCTCGAAAAATCATCATGAATTTCGAGGATGTTGCGCTAACCCCAGCACTTAAAAGCCTGCCAGGGAAAGTTAATACCCAAGACCCCTTCATTCGTGTGGCGCATATAGAACGTCCCACGCCACATGGAATACGCCTTGTATTAGGACTAAAAAGCGATGCTGTGCCTCGGATGTTTACCCTTGATCCAATGGATGGATTTGGCCACCGTCTCGTATTAGATATTTACCCTCCTGAACAGACTGCCATATCCAGGAAGAAGGAAGATCCATTGATGGCGCTTGTACAAGAATTTGAAAGCAGGGCACCCACGAAAAGTAGCAGTTCCAAGCAGTCAGGAGAATTGCCAGCAACATTTGATCGTAAGCCCAGCAAGCCATCAAAAACTTACATCGTTGCAATTGATGCAGGACATGGAGGAAAAGATCCTGGCGCAATTGGACCCAGCGGAACCCACGAAAAAGATGTAACCCTTGCCATCGCAAGAAGACTCAAAGCTAAAATAGACAAAGAGCCCAATATGAGCGCTGTATTAATTCGTGATGATGATTATTTCTTACCGCTTGAAGTACGGCGCACAAAAGCACGCAAGGCAAATGCCGATTTATTTATATCTGTTCATGCAGATGCTGTCCCCAGGCTTCAAGCACGTGGTTCTTCTGTATATGCGTTGTCGGAAAATGGCGCAACTTCCACGACAGCAAGTTGGCTAGCAAAAAAAGAAAATGAATCGGATTTAATCGGTGGAGTTAAGCTCGATAACAAAGATCATTACCTCAAAAAGACTTTAATAGATTTATCATTAAATGCAACTATTAACGACAGCATTAAGCTCGCCGGAAACGTGCTATCAGCGATTGGCAGCATAAATCATTTACATAAGAGAAGCGTCGAACAGGCAGGATTCGCTGTTCTCAAATCGCCTGATATTCCATCTATCTTGGTGGAAACCGCATTCATTAGCAATCCAACTGAAGAAGAAAAACTAAGAAATCAAGCGTATCAGGACAAGATGGCTAATGCCATTACTATGGGGATTAAACGTTACTTTGCTGTTAGTCCAGCACCAACACATACTGAGTTAGCCCAATCCGAGTAAACTTTTTTTCCGCACGAGATTTTTTATTAATCGCTTCTTCTATATAAAAATATATAGGTGGTGGAAGCAAAAGAGTAGTGGAAAACCCCAACTGATCCTGAGGTGAGCGAAAGAAATAGCTTACGGGATTGATTTATTTTAAACCCAGATTTTCCATTAGAAGCGATTAAGGGATGAATATTGGGGTAAATTTAACGGGGAGATCAAACTCAAACGTTCTGGATTTGTTCCAAAGGCCATTGAACCATTCACGTTATTACATGGCAACAGTCCAGGTTAATGATCTTCCAACGACACAACACCTTGACGTTAATATCCAGGTTCCTGGCAGCCTCTACTCTCGTAATCCCTGATCAAATACCAAACTGATTGCATCCAGCTAAAATACCTTCGAATATTTCTTTTTTGTATTCATCTCTTAATTTCCAGTTAAGATAAATTATCCCTAACCGAGCTGGTCAATTCTATTGAACCACGTCAACACTTACCTTCATGGCAATGACGCCAGAGCACGAACCTTTCGAGAGTAAAAAAGCACTAGCCGGTCAGCACCGTCGCCATGACCATGGTTGCTGGCGCTTGTGCTAGGCCGACGGGTATCATGCCAAGGAACGCAGCGCCAAGCAGTGTACCAGTAGCATAACTGACCAGGTAGAGAACAAGAATCTTGCAAATGCCATTCGGAAAAAGTAGAAATAAGGCAGCACCAGCTACTGTACCGATACTGCCTATAATACTGAATATGATTATCCAAGACAGCATGGGGTGATCTCGGATACTTTCTTCAGTCCAACCCTTTGGAAACGAGCCAGATCAGCGCCTGACTATTCATCTTCTGCTTTCTCCTGGCTTTCTTTGGGCCGTGAAACCGCAGTTTGGTCACGTATTAGATTTGCACTGAAATAGTCAGAAGCGATTTCTGAATTTAGTGACCGCCATGTCCACCATGTTTATCGCCATGTGAGTCATGATCCATTTTCATACTTTTAAGCTGATTTTTTTGATCGTCTGATAAAATGGCATGGACTGCTTGACGTTCTTTAATGTGATACTCGATCATTTCATTGAAAGCAGTCGTAAGCTCTTTGCCAAGGCTACGCAGTTGGGCATCACTCGCGCCTGGTTTCATGCTTTCCTTTTTAAGCGCTTTCATGCTTTTATGCAGTTTCTGCTTGAGCTGTCCGTGTTCTTGTTCGTGTTTTAGATGTAGGCGGGTAATTTTCCCTAGCTGCTCATCACTTAGCTTCAATACATCAGCATGAGAGATGATCATATCAGCATAATCATGTCCACCTTTCATCATGCCGC
>CAZKPL010000015.1:30112-48361 GCA_964554625.1 uncultured Nitrosomonas sp.
CGCCATTGAGATAGAAGCAGTGTTTAACGTAATGGCAAACACAGAACCAATAGCGGTAGAAATAATAGATTTTTTGCTGATCATGGCAATTTCTCCTAAAAGTTTGATTGAATATAACAATCCTTTAAAAGCAAGCAGTGTTTGCTCATCTCAGAAAATCGTCACTGCATGGTGTTGCGCGTGCTATGACAACCTCCATGGCAAAACCAAGAACAGAACAATCTGAATTAGCAGATAACAAACACCACTTTTAACCATAACATATTTTCAGCTGATTGGATGTCTATGATTTTTTGTTATTGCTTTCTCAAAGAAACCTTCCTACAATCAATAACGTATGGGTATTAGAATTTCTCCTATCTCATCTAAGTAGTATTGATTAACCAAATTTCTGGAGGTTATCATGCGACGAATCTATTTTCTTGTTCCCGACATTAGCGTTACTAAACGTATCGTAGACGAATTGCTTTTGGCGCGAATCGAAGAGAAGCACATCCACGTGATTGCCAAGCGTGGCACACCGCTAGAGGAATTGCCTGAAGCCAGCCTATTACAGAAGAGCGATTTTATTCCGGCAGTAGAACAAGGGCTGGCGCTCGGTGGAGCAACCGGCATGCTGTCCGGATTGGTTGCAATCGCCATTCCGCCTGCATCAATCGTGATCGCGGGTGGTATATTGTTGGCGACTTCATTTGCCGGTGCAAGCATGGGTGCATGGCTAGGTGGTATGGTGGGAATGAATGTGGGAAACAGGCGAATTAAAGAATTCGAAGATGCCATAGAAGCGGGGAATTTTTTGGTATTGGCCGATGTATCACCCGATCGAGTTGATGAAATAGAAGAATGCGTGAGAAAACACCTGCCTGAAGTTAAAGTTGAATATACCGAACCAAAGATCCCTGCATTTCCTTGATTAGAAACAATCGGTACAACCTGCTCGCAGCGGATTCAATTAGTCAAAGGGTCAAGCTATTTCCAGCCTTAGTGAAAGTAATTTGGCTCTTATTCATTCAACTGAGATTTACCATTAGAGGATCTTCAGGATGAATAAATGGAAGTAAGTTTGCTGTGATTTCCCGCGAATTATGCCGACCACTGCCCCCCCCTGACATCTCGTTAGCTTCTGTTTCTGCAACGCTCGCGGCGCTTGATGTGAATCCCCAATCGGGTCTGACATACGCTGAGGTAGATAACCGCAGGAAGGAGCATGGCTACAACGAAGTGACCGAACAAAAAGGTCACCCGGTTCTCATATTTCTCGGAAAATTCTGGGGTTTGTCGGCGTGGATGCTGGAACTTATCATGATTTTATCGGCCATTCTGGGGAAATATACGGATTTGGTCATAGTGAGCGTACTGCTGGTAGTCAATGCCGCGTTGAGTTTTTTACAGGAGCACCGGGCCGCTGGTGTCGTTGAAACCTTGCGCCAACGCTTGCAAGTCAGCGCGCGAGTACTGCGCGAGGGAAACTGGCGGATCTGTCCTGCTCGCGAACTGGTTCCAGGTGACATCGTCCGCATGCGCCCCGGCGACATCATTCCGGCGGACGTAAAACTCATCGCTGGAGTGTTGAGCATCGACCAATCGACCCTGACCGGCGAGTCACAGAATATCGACAAGACCCTGGGTGAAATGCTATCGTCTGGGTCAGTCATTCGTCACGGTGAGGGCAACGGCGTGGTCATCCTGACTGGTGCAAGAACCTATTTCGGCCGCACCACGGAGCTTGTGCAGCTCGCGCACCCGAAGCTCCATATTGAAGCGGTGGTGGCAAAGGTGGTCCGCTGGCTCTTCGTCATTGTTAGCGCGCTGCTGGGTATAGTGGTCTTTCTGTCACTGATCCACGGCACGTCGCTCATCGAGATGATTCCACTCATGTTAGTGCTGTTGATGAGCGCGGTACCGGTTGCTCTGCCAGTAATGTTCACGGTTAGCATGGCTGTCGGATCGAAGGAGCTGGCGAAGCGCGGCGTACTGGTCACACGTCTCAGTGCCATCGAGGATGCAGCAACGATGGATGTGCTGTGCGTCGATAAAACGGGCACGATCACCATGAACCAATTGGCCGTTACCAGCGTGATCCCGCTAAAGGAAGCGACCGAAGCTGACGTACTGTTTGCCAGTGCACTTGCATCTCAAGAAGCCAACCAGGATCCGATTGATCAGGCGCTCCTTGCCGCAGCAAAAGCGCATCATGCATTCGACGACGTTCCCACAGTCGCATCCGTCTCCTTCGCACCGTTTGATGCGACCAATCGACGGACGGAAGCTGTAGTTGAGTATAACGGACAGCGACTGCGCGTGATGAAAGGCGCGGTACAATCCGTCGCCCGGGCTTGCCAGCTGCAATCCCATGAAATAGAGGTATTGGAGGTGCGAGTTGTTGAATCGGCTCTGAAGGGTTACCGGACTCTGGCAGTAGCGCGTGGTCCCGAGGGAGGGGACCTCGCCTTGGTCGGATTGGTCACGTTGTATGACCCGCCACGACCAGATGCCAGACTGCTCATCGCCACACTCCACGATCTTGGCGTGTCGGTGAAAATACTCACCGGTGACGCCTTGGCGGTCGCGAGTGAAATTGCGCACGGTGTCGGCTTGCCCAATATCCGGCGTGTGGCTGATCTGAAGGCAGCAGACGCTCAAGCTGACAACAAAGGGATTGACTTGCTGGCGGGGGTCGATGGTTTCGCGGAGGTGTATCCGGAGGACAAGTATATCGTGATACAGCACCTACAGAGTGCAGGGCATGTGACCGGCATGACCGGAGACGGCGTCAACGATGCGCCTGCGTTGCACCAAGCCGAAGTGGGCATCGCCGTTAGCACAGCAACCGACGTAGCTAAGAGTGCCGCAAGTGTTGTCCTCACTGAACCGGGATTGACCAACATCGTGGCACTGATTGAGCAGGGGCGAACGATCTACCAATGCATCTTGACCTGGATTATCAACAAGATCAGTAGGACGATCCTGAAGGCAGGTTTTGTCGCCATCGCGTTCCTGATAACCGATAAATTCGTTGTCTCCGCCTTCGCGATGCTTCTACTGGTCTTCATGACCGACTTCGCGAAGATTGCCCTTGCTACTGACCATGTGCGCCCGTCCAGGCAACCGGAGACGTGGAACATCGGGGGGTTCATTACCGTATCCGTGGTGTTAGGTGTGGCGATGGTCGCAGAGTCACTCTTTCTCTTGTGGTTAGGCTGGTCACATTTTGGCTTGGCGGAGAACGATGATGCTCTTTACACTTTCAGTTTCCTGACGTTGCTTTACTTTGCCGTGTTCTCCATCATGTCCGCTCGGGAACGCCACCTTTTCTGGACGACGATACCCAGCAAGACTCTCGTAACTTCCCTTATTTCGGTTACTTTGATCGGTACCGCCCTAACATCTCTGAGCCTTCCAGGGCTCACGCCATTACCGTGGCAGCAGACACTAGCAATTTTCGCTTATTCGATGGTTTTCTGTCTCATCGTGAACGATGCCATAAAAGTTGCGATGATCAAATGGCATGTCTCCACTATGACAATCTAGCTAACGAGAAATAATTAGGGTCAGAATCTGATGAATCCCCACGCAGAATACAAATATCATAAGAGAAGCTACTATAAATCAGCGGTATTGTTCTGCCAAAAGAGTCACTTTCCAACGCCGTATTGGTTTGACGACGTACATCACGACATCCAAGAAATGCAGCCGGTTTCTCAGCTTGCAAAAGAATCGAATCGCCGACTGACGCACGGAATCGACTGGCTCACGCAAAAAACAGGGCTATGTACGGATAACCCTGAAAAAGGAGATCTGCTCACCAGTTGCGTGATGTTTTTTGAAGCACCCCACACACACGCTCGGAGCGATTACGCAGACGATACTGAGGAGTAAACAGTACTACCCACGTTGTTCAGCATGGTCATTGTGCTATAACTTCTTACTGTTAATTAATTTGACAGTATTCATAGCTAATAGTTGCCGCTTTGTATCATCTCTAAGACATTGTCTTTAATAAACATCAAATAAGTATGCAATACGGCGCATGAGATCACTCTGCAATAATCTACTTGTCATTATTGAACCAATCAGTCATGTTGCAGTTCAATAAAGCTGGATATACCTTGTTAAGAGAGTTAGATTTTTAACTGGCGAGACTAAAAAGGAAGGAATTTGGGAAACGAAGATTTTCCATTGTTTTTTCAACAGAAATTTAGGTAAAGATTAATATATTATTGCGATATCATTATTATCCTAAAAGCCTTTAAAACTAATCCATGGATGATGATTTAATTTAATGAAGAGGAAAGTTATAAGTCTTGGAGTCATGCTACGCTGGGCGTTATTCTCCGTGTTGTTATTATTGTCACCAATGTTTGGTTTCAGCCACAGAAGAAGTTGATCCGGCTGAAATCACTATAGGTGAACGATTGTTTCTGGAAACGCGTTTTTCCCAGATTTTCCATTAGAAACTTGCCAATGAAGATAAATAAATAGGCGAAGCAGTCTCTATTCAAAATTACCTGGAAGAAAAAATTAAAAATTGATGACTTCCATTAGAAGATTTCCCTAATGGAAAACCTGGGTTAAAGACAACATAGTCTATTCCAGGTTATCTATGCATCGCAGATTCCTCGCCAAGAGATAAAAGGAACCCTTTCAATGATGCTGATTTGCAGCCTTTATACGTCCTCGGCAGAGGTAGAAAATAGCTTTCGTTTATGAATCCAGTAGGGTATCAGTTAATATTCTTTGCTATTTTAATTTCGTTTCTTTATATTTGACATGTTTTCTTACTACTGGATCATATTTCATGATCTCAATTTTCTCGGGCTTAGCGCGCTTATTTTTAGTTGTTGTATAAAAATGACCAGTCCCGGCTGAAGATTCAAGTTTAATTTTTTCACGCATAACTATATTCTCATCCTATCTAAAGTAAAATCTCTGCCTTATATGCTAAATGCTCACTCCACGCGAGCGCATTTTGGCAAGTACAGCATCAATCCCATTTTTGTCGATAGTACGCAATGCTGCATTGGTCAAGCGTAAGCTAATCCAGCGTTTCTCACTCTCCACCCAGAATCGACGATGCTGTAAATTTGGTAGGAAACGACGTTTCGTTTTGTTATTTGCATGGGAAACATGATGACCAGTCATAGGCTTCTTACCAGTCACTTCACATACTCGCGCCATGTTTACGCACTCCTAGGTTTATAAAACCAGTGATTATATCCTGATTTAAATGGATTCTTCAATTCAAATCAGACCATGTTCAGCAAATGAAAGCGTGTCTCTATCACCAATAATGAAGTGATCCAACACCTTTATATCGACAAGTGCGAGTGCTTGTTTCAGGGATTGAGTCAGAATTTCATCAGCCTTGCTTGGCTCTGCGACGCCGGATGGATGATTATGAGCAAAAATCATGGCCGCCGCATTATGATATAGTGCGCGCTTGACTATTTCACGCGGATAAACACTCGCTTGAGTCAGTGTGCCCGCAAATAACTCCTCAGTAGCAATGGTACGATTTCTAGCATCCAGGAAAATACCGACAAAAATTTCGTGCTCCTTGCCAACCAGCTTAAGGCGCAAGTAATCACGAACTGATTGAGGTGAATCCATGACATCACCACTTCTCAGTTCTTCTCCGAGCGCACGCTGCGCCATTTCCAGAACAGCCTGCAACTGTGTATACTTGGCCATCCCTATGCCAGGTAATTGACAAAATGTGTTTTGGTCAGCGAGAAATAATTCTGTCAAACCTCCAAAATGCTTTAATAATTCTCTGGCGAGATCCACAGCACTTTTACCTGCAATACCAGTACGCAAGAAAATAGCCAATAGTTCAGCATCTGAAAGACTTTTTGCCCCTTTTCTCAGAAGCTTCTCGCGCGGGCGTTCTGATTCAGGCCAATCTGTAATTGCCATTGTTTAATGAATCATGTAAAAAATCATCATATCCGAATTAACGGCTATTGTTTGCAACAATCCAGTAAATTGATCATGTTCATTGACATTATCTGCGTTGGTATAACCCAAATCTTTTATTTCACATTTTTTAGCTAATAAGCGCGCATCTCTATGGGAGTCATAAATTTTCGGAATAGTAGACGTTTGTTACTTGGAATAACTGGTGGTATTGCAGCATATAAGGTTGCTGAGCTTGCACGCCTACTCGTACAAAACGGTATTGAAGTACAAACTGTTATGACTGAGTCAGCTCATCATTTCCTAGGACCGACTACTCTGCAAGCATTAACCGGAAAACCGGTACATACGCAACTTTGGGATGATAGTATTAATAACAGCATGGCGCATATCGATCTCTCGCGTGCTGTCGATGCCATTTTAGTCGCACCCGCAAGCGCTGATTTCATCGCAAAAATTGCTCATGGTTTAGCTGATGATCTGCTTTCAACGCTATGCCTTGCTCGTAATTGTCCGTTAATGATCGCACCCGCCATGAATCAGCAAATGCTGGGAAATCCCGCGACACAGCGTAATCTCACTATGTTACAAAAAGATAATATAACTATTCTTGGCCCTGCTTATGGCATTCAAGCCTGTGGCGAAACGGGAATGGGGCGTATGTTAGAGCCACACGAACTTTTTGAGGCTGTACAGCATTTCTTTCAGCCCGGATTGTTGCAAGGGAAACGAGTCCTCATTACGGCCGGACCTACTTTTGAGGCGATTGATGCAGTACGCGGAATTATCAATTTAAGTTCTGGAAAAATGGGTTATGCCATCGCGAATGCTGCACTTGAGGCAGGTGCAGAAGTCACGGTAATTTCAGGTCCAGTCTGCTTAACTTACCCTGCTGTTAAAAAGCTTATCTCCATAACAAGTGCAAGCGATATGCTGGCCGCAGTCAAAAGTGAAGTGATCTTTAACGACATTTTTATAAGCGTCGCTGCCGTTGCAGACTATCGCCCTGCCATTCGTTACACACAAAAAATAAAAAAAACCGATCATAATATGGTGCTCGAGCTCATTCCTAATCCGGATATTCTGCAATACGTAGTCAATTTGCCAGATCCACCCTTCTGTGTTGGTTTCGCCGCTGAGACAGAGGATATTGATAAAAATGCAGAGATCAAACGCCGCAAAAAAAAACTCCCCTTGCTCATTGCAAATTTTGCCCAGGAAGCAATGGGCTCAGATGACAGTACATTGATGCTGTTTGATGATAATGGCAAACATGCGCTAGCTAAAGCACCTAAAATTGATCAGGCACGCCGCTTAATCGAACATATTGCTACCTTATATAAAAAATACCACTGCTAACTCTTTTTGTATGAAAAAAATTGACATCAAAATTCTTGATTTACGTCTAAAAGATCAGCTTCCAGCTTACGCCACACGAGGCTCTGCGGGATTAGATCTGCGCGCCTGCACTGAGTACCCCATTCAAGTACAACCTGGAGAAACACAATTAATTCCAACTGGTATTGCGATTCATTTGAACGACCCAAGCTTAGCTGCAATGGTATTACCTCGCTCTGGCCTTGGTCACAAACACGGAATCGTACTGGGGAATCTGGTTGGATTGATCGATTCGGATTATCAGGGGCAAATTTTTGTTTCTTGTTGGAATCGCGGGCAGACGGGTTTCCTGCTAAATCCGCTGGAGCGGATTGCACAACTGGTTATCGTTCCTGTCCTGCAGGCTCAATTCAATGTAGTCGAAAGTTTCCCACCAACTGACCGTGGTGAAGGCGGCTTTGGAAGTACGGGTAAATGTTAAGATATTTATTTCTAACGATCATTGTTTTTCTGCTGCCAGTAACGGCAAGCGCAGATACATCAACTGCCCGCATAGCGATTCCCCTTAAAATTCTGGAACATGTACTCTACACAGAAATAGCTCATACTCCAGTCGCGCGCGCGCAAGGACTGATGTATCGTTCGCAATTAGATAAAAACAGCGGCATGCTGTTCGTGTTCCCCAAACCGAACATTTACGGTATGTGGATGCTCAATACCTCCATCCCCCTCAGCGTGGCGTTTCTTGACGAGAAAGGGGTGATTCTCAATATTGCCGATATGTCCCCCCACTCAGTCACCCCGCATTATTCAGCCAAGCCAGCGAAATATGCGCTTGAAATGAATCTTGGCTGGTTTGCTGAAAAAGGCATCAAAACAGGAATTCAGGTACGGGGACTCGAACAAGCACCTCAAGCAGAATAATCAAACCATAAAAAGATTTTTCTTCAGCATCAGCTTAATTCTAGCGCATTTGCGGCAGCATGCCTTTCATTGCGCGCATCATCTTGGCCATGCCACCTTTATTAACCATTTTCATCATCTTGCGAGCCTGCTCAAATTGTGCAAGTAAACGATTCACTTCCTGAACAGAGACACCCGATCCTGCAGCAATGCGCCGCTTACGTGATGCCTTAATGATTTCTGGTTTGGCACGCTCTTGTCGCGTCATAGCATTGATAATCCCTTCGGTACGATTAATTGTTTTATCGTCCACCTTTATATTCTGAGCAGCCTGGGTCAGTTGATGAGGCAGTTTTTCCAGCATTGCGCTCATCCCACCCATTTTTTTCATCTGCTGGAATTGCATCTTGAAATCATCAAGGTCGAACCCCTTGCCTGATTTCATTTTTTTCATTAGCTTTTCAGCTTCTTTCTGATCTGCACTACGCTGCGCTTCCTCAATCAGTCCCAGTACGTCACCCATACCCAGGATACGAGAAGCCATACGATCAGGATAAAATGGCTCCAGGCCAGTCAATTTTTCAGCAACACCTGTAAACTTAATCGGTTTACCCGTTACATGCCGCACTGACAAAGCTGCTCCACCACGTGCATCTCCATCAAGTTTGGTCAGGATAACACCTGTCAAAGGAAGCGCATCAGCAAATGCCTTTGCAGTATTTACCGCATCTTGCCCTTGCATTGCATCCACGACAAAAAGTGTCTCAATAGGTTTAAGCAACGCTTCAAGTTCAGTAATCTCATCCATCATCGCTTTATCAATACCCAAGCGGCCTGCGGTGTCGACGATCATTACATCATGATGATGTTTACGGGAATAATCCAGCGCTGCGGTACAGATTTCTGCTGGTCGTTGACCTGCTTGAACCGAAAAGAAATCAGCACCCACTTGATTGGACAGCAGCTTTAATTGATCAATAGCGGCAGGTCGATAGATATCACAAGAGACCAGCATTACTTTCTTCTTTCTATTATCTATCAACCATTTGGCTAATTTCCCACTACTCGTAGTTTTTCCCGCACCCTGCAAACCAGCCATGAGAATAACAGCAGGTGGTACAGTACTGAGGTTAAGATCTGCTTTTTCCCCTCCCATGATAGCCATTAGCTCTTGATGAACAACCCCTACTAATGCCTGCCCAGGGGAAAGACTTTCCATTACTTCCCGCCCGATTGCCTTTTGTTTTACTCGCTCTATAAAATCCTTAATGACGGGTAAAGCAACATCGGCTTCAAGTAATGCCATGCGCACTTCACGCATGGCAGCCTGTATGTTACTCTCAGTTAATCTTGCTTCTCCACGCAGCGTTTTAATCACATTGGAAAGGCGATGAGTCAGATTGTCAAACATATTTATTCCTCAAAAAATTCGGTGCTAATGGCATAGCACCCTAAAATTATAATAATAGCGCTTTGAATTTATACAAGTGCAAGGTAGACTGAACAAATCCGTTTTTTAGATCTGCTATGTTAATGCTCAGCGCTCTAGTTTATATCTCAGCTTTTCTGTTATATGCATTAGTTGGATGTCATTTCTGGCGTACCAGATGGAAAAATCAACCCTTTCCTCCCAGTGCTGACAGAAACACTTCATCAATTACCAAGTGGGAGCGTTTTGCCATGCTTGCCCCACTCACACTCCATGGTTTCATACTTTATGAATCTATATTTATAGATACTGGGCTCAGCTTTGGTGTAGGTAATGCAATCTCATCTATTGTATGGCTGACTGTCTTGATTTACTGGTTCTCAGGCTTTTTTTCGCGGCTGAAAGAATTACAGAATTTGATTGCACCCATTGCAATTGTGGCAGCAATTGCAGTGCTACTGCCCTTAATACTCCCCTCGCTCCATCCCCTTAGCAATACTGAATTGCCTGCATTCAAGGCGCACCTGCTGGTTGCCTTGCTTGCATATAGCCTATTTACCATCGCTGCACTCCACGCGATCCTCATGGCGGTATTGGAGTATCGCTTACATCATCCGGTCATGTCACCGCTGCTGATAAATTTACCTCCGCTTCTAGTTATGGAAAAAATGCTTTTCCGCATTATATGGGCAGGTTTCATACTCCTTACGATGACACTTCTAAGTGGAATAATATTCTCACAAGAAGTTTTTGGTCAATCTGTTACATTTTCACATAAAACGCTTTTCAGTTTTATATCTTGGGGTGTATTCGCAGCATTGCTTGTAGGAAGGCAATTTTATGGTTGGCGAGGGCGCACTGCTATTCGTTGGACTTTGACCGGTTTTATCATTCTCCTACTTGCCTATATTGGCAGCAAATTTGTTTTGGAAATTATACTGGATCGGTGAAGAGAGAAATTCAATCAGTCCCTATGAATATAACCATTTCGGTATTGACCATTTTGATAAATTAAACTGTTTTCAAAAAAATCTTTGAATATAACACGGTTCCATGCATTAAAAATTCATGGCATTACAGATTCGCCAAGTAACCCGCTGGATTTTATCTTAACCAGTGACCAAGCCGGCGATATCGAGCAGGCTAAGAATTTACTAACCTTGACGACAGAAGGGGCAGCCGCTCTGCTGGCTGATAAAGATTATGATAGCAATGCTTTTATTCAAACGCTCACTGAAAAAAGGCTCGAACCTGTCATTCCGCCTCGCGCAATTGAATTGATCCAGGAAGCTGTGATTGGTTCGTGTATAAGGAACGTCTTTTGATTGAGTACTTTTTCAATAAAATTAAACATTACATAAGAGTATCCTCACGCTATGAGAAAATGGCCAGAAATTACATGGAGGTTTATACAATTTGTCTCAGCATTGATTCAGCTTCATTAAAATGAATGCCAACAGAACCTGGGGTCTTTTTTATTAAAATACAAAATCATTTCTATAAATCTTGCAGACCCTAGAAATTTCACCTCTAACTATTTTATTGAATAGGTGTTAAATAATCAGCAAAACTCCTCGCAGCAGCATACCAGCTAAAATCTTCAGCTCTTGCGCGTGCTTCCTGTCGGGAAATTTGCAGGGCTCTTAAAACAGCATTATTCAGATCATGTGACATAACCCCTCCTCCACTTTTACCGATGACTTCCGAGGGACCATCAACAGGATAACAAGCTACAGGAGTGCCTGTTGCCATGGCCTCAAGTAAAACCAACCCAAAGGTGTCCGATTTGCTTGGAAATACAAAAACATCAGCACTGGCATATAACATAACCAGCTCGTTGCGAGGCAATATTCCGAGCCAATATACCGTGGGAAAGCGTCGTCTGAGCTGTTTTTCGATTGGCCCTACACCGCAAACTACCTTACTCCCAGGAAAATCCATTTCCAAAAATGCTTCAATATTTTTTTCATATGAAATACGGCCCACAAACAATGCCACGGGCCTTGGTAAAGCACCTAAAGTTGGAAATAAAATGGGTTGATCATGGTATCTAAAAAAATCAATATCAACTCCATGAGTCCAAGGCTTGAGATTCTGAAAACCTCGTCTTTGCAAGCCGGATAAAACAGATTGTGTAGGAACCATCACGCCTGCGGAAGGTTGATGAAAACGTCTAAGTAGTGCATACCCCCAGGAAACAGGAACTTTAGCCGATGCATTAAAGATCTCTGGAAATTTTGTGTGAAATGCAGAGGTGAAGAACCAACCTGATTGCAAACACAAAGAACGTGCAGCCCAACCTAGCGGACCTTCAGTAGCAATATGTATTGCATCAGGCTCTAGCTTCTCCAGAATTTGTGACAATTCTTTTTTAGGGCGAATTGCCAGATCAATCCCTGGATAACCTGGGCAAGGGCGAGTACTGAAAAGACCTGGATGAATGATTTCTACATAATAATCGAGTCTTCTGAGTTCTCTAACCAACTCTGCCAGCGTAGTTACAACACCATTAACTTGTGGATGCCACGCATCACTAATAAGCGCAAGTCTCATGCCAGCACCTCGTCTTTTTCTTCGACTCTTGCTGTAGCAGGCACATTATCAGTTACAACCATGGCATCATCCACCATAGTCGAACATGGGTTTTCCAGCGCTAGTTGACACTGAGGCCAGCGAATTAGCTCGATTCGCCCGTCAATGTGTTCTACTAATGCAGTGAGGCTCTCGACCCAGTCCCCATCGTTGCAGTACACAATACCATTAATATCGCGTATCTCAGCATGGTGTATATGTCCACAGATAACGCCATCGAGCCCACGACGACGTGCTTCCATAGCAACGGCCTGCTCAAATGAAGTGACATAGCTGACCGCTGTTTTGACCTTGTATTTCAGATACTGTGAAAGCGACCAATAAGGCATGCCTAATCGGGCACGGAAGGAGCTCAAATAACGATTTAGCTTTAAAGTTAGTTCATAAAGATTATCTCCGACATAAGCAAGCCATTTAGCACACTGCACCACTCCATCAAAATAATCGCCATGTATTATCCAGAATCTACGACCATCAACAGTCTCATAGATAACCTCCTCTGCCACTTCTATACCGCCAAATGAGTGACCTAGAAACTCACGGGCAAACTCATCGTGGTTTCCTGGAACATATACCACCTTGCATCCTTCACGGACACGGCGCAGTAGCTTCTGTATCACATCATTATGAGCTTGCGGCCAATACCAGCGCCGACGCAACTGCCAACCATCGATGATATCCCCAATCAGATAAAGCTGTTCGCTGGAGTAAGCTTTTAGAAACTCCATCAAGGCTTGTGCCTGACAACCCGGAGTACCAAGATGAATATCAGAAATAAAAATACTCCGAACTCTTGGGTTAGTCACTCTTTCTGAGAAATCTTCGCTTTCTGGAATCGAAGCTTCAAAATCAAAATTAGTATAAAAATAACCATTGAGCTTATTCATGATTACCCCAGAAAATGTTTACGATAGCGCTCAGGTAGATCATTCATTCGCAGCAGCATGGGTAAATCAGCGGTATTGAAGTTAGGATCCCACGCTGGCGCCCCCAATACCTTGGCACCCAAGCGTAAATAACCTTTAAGCAGTGGAGGAAAGTCAATGTTTAATGATTGATCCAAATAATCAACTGGCAAAGGAAAACGTGGTTCAACTTGATAATGAATATTCACCCTATATTTATCCTGGATTTGGCGCCAAATACTTGCAGCAGCATGGCCCGCACTGATTTGACTGCCGCCACCTGAACCCAGGCTCATCGGTATGCTAACGCAGCCTATCATATGGCCTAACTGCTTACGTACCATAAAGTTAATCAATTCTTTCCACAATGCTCTGATAACAATGCCATCACGATAATCCTTATGCACACAACTTCGACCTAATTCGGCCATATTCTCTCGCAACGGCCGCAAGGAGGTTAGATCAAATTCACCCTCACTGTATGTTTTTCCAGCAAGTCTGGCTTGTTCCGGGGTTAGTACGCGATAGGTTCCAATGACCTGCCAAGTTTCACGATCTCGTACTAATAGGTGTTCACAATAATCATCAAAAGTATCGATATCATAACCAGGAATATGAGTTGGGAGAGTCGCACCCATTTCATCAGCAAAAACTTCATATCTCAGCTTCTGAGCTTCTCTAACCTCACTCTGACTCTTTGCCCAGGTAATCACGATATTTGATTTCTTCGCCCAATCAACAGAAAAGCACGAAGTAGCTTCTGGTATTTGAATTATTTTCTGTGGGAAAATACTGGACTGCATATTAAGTAACGCCTTCATGTCTGACTCCTTATTATTGTTAGGTTATTGAGTTACTTGACTCATTGGTTACCTACTATTCTCGGGGAATCACATGAATTTGCTGTGTCGCTTTTATGAAGTTCTTATGACAGTCTCATGCATTTTCAGTCTGTCCAATCTCCATGGTATAACCAGTCAAATAGTGATTTAAAATGTATAGGATTTGAAGAGCGTATCGACGGTTTGGTTATATTGCTTACGCAATGCTTTGGCCTGCGCTCATTTGTATTCGTCAGGATTGAGATCAGGAGAGTAGACGGGCAGGTATTCAAGGGTATGCCCGGCGTTTTGTATGGCATCCCGTATGCTCTGTCTCTTATGGAGCATGGTATTGTCCATCACAACCACGGCGTGTGACAGCAATTCAGACAGCAGGTTCTGCATAGCCCATCCATGAAACACATCGGTGTTGATGTTGAGTTCAAACAGGCCGACGGTTACCTGCAGCTTTCCGATCAAGGCGGTGATCTTGTCCTGGAAGATGCGCCTTGCGCGGCCAACCGCTTTGGGGCGCATCAGCGTTTTTTATACCATTTAAGCCATTTTTCTCATCGTAACTTCTGGTTGCGCTATATACACACCACGGCTATAAGCATAAGTCAGAATAGAAATAAGGTAATAGGCCATGCTGACCTTTGATGCTTTATTGGCTTTTTATGCTATGGGTATCGAGCTGCTGAGAAAGATCAGTATAGAATAACATTCGTGATCTTTGGGTAGTAGATCAAAAATATGACTCGGAAAAAGTTGGTACTGATGAAATTCTATTGGGCTGGCTTTGAAAGCAATGGTCATGCCGCTACTATTAAATGAATCCTAACAGGATCATATCATAACACATTGTTTATATTGGCATTAAACAAACCACGAGATGCTTCTCGGGCAAGCTTCTAGACTGCGGGTTTGTCATACTACTAACCAGTAGCCAGCCAAAGCTGATCTCAAAATAAGCACATAAAAACGCCAACTAATGCAGAATCTTGCGTAAGTTATAGCCTACACCAACAGAATAACTTTATTCCTTATCCTTATAAAATACTCTCAAACTATTTTTCCAATCAAACTGGAAACAGTATGGCTAATTCTTACGATTAACTTACTATTTTAGTTTACCATGGCACTGTTTATATTTTTTTCCAGAACCGCATGGGCAAGGATCATTGCGGCCAACTTTATTACTCTTACGAACGAAGGGTTGTGATTTTTCTTCAGTGTCCTGCTGCTTATTATCTAATGCTTCTTCATAGGTTGCATGGTGATACTGCATATTGGGAGGTAAATGAGCTGCTTCGGTTGCCGTTTCGACTTGCTGCTCATTTTTTATTTGAACAGTCATGAGTATTTTAGTTACCTCAACTTTTATCTCTTCAAGCATATTAGCGAATAGCTCAAAAGCCTCTCGTTTATATTCTTCCTTTGGGTTTTTATGCGCATAGCCGCGTAAGTGAATCCCTTGTCGTAAATGATCCAGTGCTGCCAGATGTTCTCGCCAATGAGTATCGAGACTATGTAGCATGATTGCCCGCTCGTACTGGTGCATAAGATGACTGCCGACCATCTCTGTTTTGCTACGGTAATGCGCACGAGCTGCCTCCATAACTCTTTCCAGCAAATTCTCAGCGTGCAAATCAGATTCTTTATCTAACCAATCATGAATTGGTAGATGAAGATGATAGTCGCTAGCTAACGCTTTTTCTAATCCAGAGATATCCCATTGCTCTTCTATACTCTGAGGAGGAATATGAAGATTGAAAAGATTGTCGATGACATTTTCCTGAATAGTGTTTATTGTTTCCGTGATATCTTGCTCCGCTTCCAGCAATTCATTTCGTTGTTGATAAATCACTTTACGCTGATCATTGGCAACATCATCAAATTCAAGCAATTGTTTACGGATATCAAAGTTTCTGGCTTCAACTTTCCGCTGTGCATTTTCTATTGCACGTGTTACCCATGGGTGCTCTATCGCTTCCCCTTCAGGCATTTTAAGGCGCGTCATAATACTCGCCACACGGTCAGATGCAAAAATCCGCAGCAAAGGATCTTCAAGCGAAAGATAAAAACGACTTGAACCAGGGTCACCTTGTCGCCCAGAACGCCCACGCAACTGATTATCAATCCTGCGGGATTCATGACGTTCTGTACCTATGATGTGTAGTCCACCCAATTTAATTACTTCATCATGCCGCTCTTGCCACTCTTTCTGTATTTCAGCGACACGCTTCGCTTTGGTTGCTTCATCGAGAGTCTCATCTGAACGAATACGATGAATTTCCGGCTCCGGATTACCGCCTAATACAATATCAGTACCCCGCCCGGCCATGTTGGTTGCAATCGTAATCATTTTCGGTCTTCCTGCCTGAGTAATAATATCTGCTTCACGAGCATGCTGCTTTGCATTAAGCACTTGATGCGGTAATTTTTCTTTGTTCAACAAAGAAGAAAGCAATTCATTATTCTCGATGGAAGTCGTTCCAACAAGTGCTGGCTGGCCACGCCGATAACAATCCTTAATATCCTCCAGAATGGCTTGATGCTTTTCTTTCATGGTGCGAAAGACCTGATCCATCCGATCCTCACGAATCATCGGGCGGTGTGGTGGAATAACGACGGTCTCGAGTCCATAGATTTGCTGAAACTCAAAAGCTTCAGTATCCGCCGTACCTGTCATACCAGCAAGCTTATGATACATACGAAAATAATTCTGAAATGTAATCGAAGCAAGCGTTTGGTTTTCTTTCTGAATCGGAACATTTTCCTTTGCTTCAACAGCCTGATGAAGACCTTCTGACCACCGCCTTCCCGGCATTAAACGCCCAGTAAATTCGTCAACAATAATTACTTCGCCATCTTGCACCACATAATGTTGATCACGGTTATATAAAGCGTGTGCGCGTAACGCTGCATTGAGATGATGAATCAAATTGATATTAACCGGATCATAAAGGCTTGTTCCGGTCGCTAATAATCCAGCCTTAGCGAGCAATCTTTCAGCGTGCTCAAAACCTGCCTCACTCAGCAGTACCTGCTGGGATTTCTCATCAACACTATAGTCACCAAGCCCATCCTCTGTTTCTTGCCGGATAAGCTCGGGTATTAATGCATTGATGCGTACATAAATCTCAGTATCCCCCTCCGCCTGACCTGATATAATTAGCGGTGTACGCGCTTCATCGATCAAGATCGAGTCGACTTCATCAACAATCGCAAAATTGAGCATACGCTGCACACGCTCAACCGAATGACCAACCATGTTGTCACGCAAGTAATCAAAACCATATTCATTGTTTGTGCCATAGGTAATATCGGCAGCATAAGCAGCTTGTTTTGTGTCTTGCGCCATTTGCGAAATAATCACGCCCACAGACAAACCTAGGAATTGGTAAATTTGCCCCATCCAATCCGCGTCACGCTTGGCAAGATAATCGTTCACCGTCACAATATGCACACCCTGCCCCGTCAAGGCATTAAGATAGGCAGGCAATGTAGCCATTAAGGTTTTACCTTCGCCGGTACGCATTTCAGCAATTTTCCCACCATGCAATACCATTCCCCCAATTAACTGAACATCAAAGTGGCGCATTCCCAGCACACGTTTACCTGCTTCGCGGACCACTGCAAACGCTTCTGGCAGCAACGCATCCAGTGTTTCACCATTGGAGAAGCGTTGTTTAAATTCATAAGTCTTGCTACGCAGATCACTATCTGACAAAGGAGCTATAGTTGATTCCAATTCGTTAACAGCACGCACAATTTGAGAATATTGCTTGATCAAGCGGTCATTGCGGCTACCAAAGATCTTTTTAAGAAAATTGTTTAGCATAAAATATTTAATTTATTAATTTCAATCAATTAATCACGAGGAATTTTTAGATTTCTGATACGACAGCGCAGATAAAAAAGAGGCGTTTTTTTACTCAATTCTTGATGACATGACCACAATATGCTTCTAGTCTTATTTATTTGCATAAACCACTTATTTAAATCTCCAAAGATAGAGGCGAATAATCAGTCAATTTTGTTATAGACATATAAAATCGTAACAATACCGACTACCTGGTAATCTCTTAACTCGGGAGCTCGGGCAGATTACTAATAAAACGATTTAACTTCTTACTTTGACATTTCCTTGGATACTTATTTATTCAAGAAATACCTGATATTCGATATTTTTAGTATAGCTATCCGCTAAATCGTCCATAATAGTTAATAAATATGCTCATCTTATCACACTCAAAATAGCAGTCAGTACAAACAACTCTCAAGACGTCCGGGAACATATGAGTCACCCTGGGATTGCCCCGTTTCTGGCTGACAGCTTTTC
>CAZKPL010000016.1:0-44487 GCA_964554625.1 uncultured Nitrosomonas sp.
CTTTTACACAAAAAGGCGCAGGAACCATAATTGCAAACGGGGTTCCGATGGGGCATGAATGGATTACTCGTCTCTCGGTATTGGAGTTAATTGGAGGCGACCCGATCATGCAGCCAGACCCCAATGATCCTCGTAAAAACTGGACCCAAGGCAAAGCAAAGAACACAAACGTATCAGCACCTGGCGCGCAAGCTGAAATTAGGCGCATAAAAAGCGAGGCCGCTGCGGGCGACGCAGATTATCAATCGGCTTACCAAGCCGTTTATGCTGCGATTATTGGCGAACGCTGGGTTGATCTGGCTGGATTCAATGCAACAAAGAGCATGATAGGGAAGGTAGATTGCTTTGACGCAGCAGCGCAGGAACCAGTAGAAGTGCAATACGATCACTTTATGCGCCGCTATGATGATAGAAGTGGCTCTGGCGGTGTCAAAGCGGCTACTGGCTCGCGCCAGCGTTTTATCCAATACTTTGTTGCGGCAGCGATGGCGCCAAAAACGACAATGAAAGTGTGGGATGGAGGAGGTTATAGCGCTCTTACTGAGGTAGATAGAAATTACTTTCTGTTCGGCAGAGCTGCGCACCTTTTTGAAGACGCATTTAGCTCTGAACACACCGTGCGCATTGCTGACGACAATTACGAACGCGTACGCCAGGTAAAAAGCTACATGTGCGCTGCAGGCTCCGAACAGCACACGCATTCAAATGCTAAAATATTTGACTACAGCAGTGGTGATGTCATTTGGAAGCCTGGAACAGGCCTCGACCCTACCTGGAAATCTTACAAGCCCAGCAATATGAAGACTGTCGCTCTTGTTGCCACTGAAGCAACCAAAGATCTGTGGGCAGCATTCATTCGCACAATGGGTACTCCACTAAATCAACGTGCGGAAGTTGCCCACGCTGAGGCAAACCAACTAGTAAATAACTGGCTGGCCTTTGACGAACGAGAAATGAAGGCATGGTATGCGGCACCTTCGCGTCGCGATGACACCTATGTATTGGCCGACGGTGAGACTGGCAAAGGCCAGACAGTCGACGAATGCATGAAAAATCTCGGGGTGCCATCTGGTAAACAAGAAGACAAGGTTAAGCAGCTCGAGAGAGATCAGAAAATGTGCTTATTCAACATAACATCAGAGGATGGCTATGCTGATTTGTACGATACCTCCGTTCACATGCCATTCAATTGGAAGTGGAAAACCGGAAACACTGGAAAATGGCTCACTCCGCCAGCAGATTGGACCATACCTAACCGGGCTGCTGATACCGGAGTTCGCGTGGAAATCAAAAGTGCTGTCAACAATAATTACATAGTCGCTGCGGATGGGGTTAGCGATAACCAGTGGGTTTATGTTAGAGCCAATTACCCAGCGCTCGGCTTTGTTAAAGTTCCCGATGAAAATAACCAGAACGTACCAAATAGCATCTTTTACCGTGTGATAAACGCCCCTGACTTATTTCTGAGCTATAACGGAACAACAGGTGCAGTAAAACTCTGGAACAGCCCAAATCAAGCGAACTATGTAGTGCAATCCACTTCCTCCAGGAATTTATCTATCAAAAGCGTGTACTGGAATCAATACATGTGGCTTTCAAAAGAATCCCCTTACATTACGCGCGAAGGCAATCCTGCAAACCAAAATGCTCAATGGATTGAGACATCCGTCTCAGGTACCGATATCGGCCCGATTTGGCAATACACGGGAACCCCTTGCAGTGGCAATTCCTGTCCTGGCTGGCAGAGGTTGGACAACAATGTAGCGAGTGTGAGAATAGCAGCCGGTGATAGTAAGTTGTATCAATTAGACAATAACGGCAACATCTGGCGCTTCACAGGAACCACATGCAGCGGAGACTCCTGCCCTGAATGGCAAATGTTGGATAATAATCCAAATACGGGACGGCTTGCGGCAGGCGGAGGCAAGCTTTACCAATTGCACATGGCACGTACGCCAATGACAAGGGCTCACATCTGCTACGAGTGTAAGTAGCCAGAGCCCCCCCTAATTGCCTAATCGGGTAACCGGGGCCTCTAACCCTGGTTACCACAGCACCTAGGGGGGTTACTTAGGTGTTTTATAAATAATATAAGGACACCCATTAGCTGGTCTGTGTCAAGGGTAAATTCCAACTTTTCCTGCTGTTTTCTTCTGATGGCCAGTTTTTTCATTTTGTAGACCTGGTTTGTTGAATCGGTCGAATCTGCTTCCTCATTATTGGCTACGATCGGGTCGTAATAGCATCATCGCATCTTCTAACATAAAGCTATAATGACTTTGCCATATCTAAAGAGATAACAATGAAATGAGAAAGCTATATTTATTTGTTTTGTTTTATTTATTTTCTATTCCATCGCAGGCATCAGGTCCATTTGATGGTATATACATGATTAGTGCAAATGACTTTGCGATTGGTTACATGACCCTACGTGAAGATGCAAATACACATCAGATGATCGCGGTAATCCTCGATCCAGACCCTAATATTACCTGGACGGCCTTAAGCGCTAGACGAGTTGGGAATACTGCTATATTTGCTACCATTACAGGAGCAAACACCATGGATGTAGATCTAACTATAAGAATTAATTTCGATAGTAATCATCCTAATCCAACAGCCACTATTATTTCCTGTAGAGATGGCGCTACCTATTCTTGCATATTCCCTGTTGGTGTTACGCTAAACCTGATCAAAACTTTTTAACCTATCTACACAAAAAACATAGCGCCTGAATTGACCCCAATAAGTCCCGCCATGAGCAATCCTTGATCAACCATCTTGAAGATTTGGCGTGGACTGCCCACTCAGTCAGATTCCGCTGTGAATACTTCCATCTTCTCCGGCTTGAACTTGACTGGTGTCAGCATTCCCTTGCGTGCGCGGTGTGACACAAACGGTTGCAGTTCTTCCCATTCCAGTATCGCTTGCGACGGCCTGCCACCCTTGCCTGTTCCGCTGATCAGGAGCGATGAACCTTCCGGCAGCACTGCAGTGGCAATCAGCGTCTCATCCTCATTCAGCCCGAGAATGATGACGCCCTTGCCGCCCGACAATACCTTCATTTCGCTGAGCGGGAATAACAGCAGCTTGCCATTGCTGCCCAGTGCCACGATCAGACTGCCGCTGGCGACATTTGCCGGAGGCAGCAAGCGATCATCCTCTTGGCTTAGCGTCATGAAAGCCTTGCCAGCCCTCTGGCGTGATACCAGATCTTTGAGCGTCGCAATAAAACCATATCCAGCAGACGAGCTGAATAGATATTGGGTATCCGGCAACGCGGTGCACATCGCTGCCGCTTTCACCTTGGGGGGCATGTCCAGCAAGGAAGCCAACGGCACACCGTCGCTACGCCCGCCGGGAATGTCGGTCGTGGACAGGCTGTAGGCACGTCCCCTGCTGTCCAGCACGACAACTGGATAAGTCGTGCGCGTTTGCCCGATCGCCAGTAACTGGTCGCCATCCTTGAACGAGAGGGTGCTGATATCCACTTCATGACCAGTACGCTGACGAATCCAGCCGTTTTTCGACAGGATGACCGTGCAGGGTTCATCCGGCACGGTTATCGCCTTGGCAACCACCCGCTCCGCAGCCTCAATCAGCGTGCGGCGATCGTCGCCAAATTTCTTCACGTCAGCCTCGATCTCGCTGATGATCAGGTTGCGCATCGCTGTTTCATTGCTCAATACTATCCTCAAGCCTTCTTCTTCTGTTTTCAACGCATTCATTTCATTCTCGATGCGAATCGCTTCCAGCCGGGCTAGCTGACGCAAGCGGATTTCCAGAATATCGTCTGCCTGAATCGCAGAAATCCCGAACTGCGCCATCAAATCGGCCTTGGGATCCTCTGCTTCGCGTATCACTCTGATGACGGCATCAATATTCAGCAGGACCGCCCTGCGGCCTTCCAGAATGTGCAGGCGCTTTTGCACCTGATCAAGCCTGGTTTGACTGCGACGGGTGACCGTGGTGGTGCGGAACCGTACCCATTCAGCCAGTAATTGCAGGATATTCTTCTGATTCGGCCTGCCATCCAGTCCAATGGCGACCATATTGGCTGGCACCGTCACTTCCAGACTGGTATGCGCGAGCAGCAGGGCGATGAACTGTTCCTGCGGCGTGCGCGAAGAGCGCGGCTCCAGCACGATACGTACGGAAGCTTCTTTGCCGGACTCGTCGCGCACGGTTTCCAGTGCATCAAGGAACAGTTGCTTCATCTGCTTCTGCTCTATCGATAAATCTTTCTTACCTGTTTTGATCTGTGGATCGGCATATTCGCCAATTTCTTCCAGTACTTTCTTGACCGAAACACCCGGCGGCAATTCATGTACCACCATACGCCACTGGCCGCGCGCTTGTTGCTCTATGCTCCAGCGGGCGCGCACCCGGAAGATGCCGCGGCCGGTGGCATAGGCTTCCCGTATCTCTCTGCTACTGGAAACCAGCTGGCCGCCGCCGGGGAAATCCGGTCCTAGGATGTGTTGCAATATTCCATCGATATCAAGCGACGGGTGATGCATCAGCGCGATGGCAGCATTGCCCACCTCGCGCAGGTTGTGCGGCAAGCATTCCGTGGCCATGCCGACCGCGATGCCGGATGCGCCATTCAACAACAGGAAAGGGAGCCGCGCCGGCAGATCCACGGGTTCCTGCTCCGAACCGTCGTAATTGGGACGGAAATCCACTGTCCCTGCATCCACTTCGGACAGCAGCAGTTCGGCATACTGGGTGAGCCGCACTTCGGTGTAGCGCATGGCCGCGGGGGAGTCGCCATCGCGCGAGCCAAAGTTACCCTGACCATCGACCAAGGGATAGCGCAGCACGAAATCCTGCGCCATGCGCACCATGGCTTCATAGGAAGCAGAATCTCCATGAGGATGGTATTTACCAATGACATCACCGACCACACGGGCCGATTTAACCGGCTTTGCTCCTTGCGTCAGACCCAGGCGGTACATGGCGTACAGAATGCGGCGCTGCACCGGCTTCTTACCATCTGACACGGAAGGCAGCGCCCGCCCCTTGACCACGCTGATGGCGTAACGCAGATAAACCTGATGCGTATATTCGGCCAGATCGAAGCTATCATCGCCGCTCTCGCTGCCGCCTTGGGAAGAAGCAGGCGGCGCGGGCGGTGGCGGCTCCGCTTCCTGCAGCATTTCTTGAGATGGCGAGGGAGCGTCCAGCACGTCAAACAAATCCAAATTCTTCATTTTTTAAATTTCCGCTTCCACTTCGTTGCCATGAATAGTAATCAACTCCTTGCGTGCGCTGGCGTGTGACCTGCCCATCAGCGTATCGAAAGCTTCAACCGCTGCTGCCGCATCGTCAATGCGAATCCTCACCAGCCGGCGTGTGTCCGGGCATAATGTGGTTTCCCACAGCTGAACAGCATCCATTTCACCCAGGCCCTTGAAACGGGAAATGGTCCAACTGTCTTCCTTAACCCCTTCCTGGCGCAGGCGTGCTGCAAGCATATTCAGCTCCGCCTGGTCCAGGGCGTACAGCTTGCGTGGCGGTTTGCTTTTGCCTTGTGCCGGCACATCTAACCGGAATAATGGTGGTTGGGCAATATAGACATGCCCTTGCTGAATGATCTTGGGGAAGTGCCGGAAGAACAAGGTCAGCAGCAACGCCTGGATATGGTTACCATCATCATCGGCATCGGACAGGATGATGACCTTGCCATAGCGCAAGGTGCTCATATCCACATCGCTATCGAGCTTATGCGGATCGATCGCCAGCGATACCGCGATATTATGGATTTCCTGGTTGGCGAGTATCTGCGATTGCTCCACTTCCCAGCTGTTCATGCCCTTGCCGCGCAACGGCAGGATAGCCTGTGTTTCTTTGTCACGCCCTGCCTTGGCCGAACCCCCGGCGGAATCCCCTTCCACCAGAAACAATTCAGCGTTGAGGCCGGTCAGTTCGGAATCGGTCAATTTGCCTGGCATCACCGCCACACCAGAACCTTTTCTGCGTTCGACAGTTTTGGCGGTCTTGCCACGGTTGATGGCGTTCCTGATAGCCTGCTCGGCAATCCTGGTCGCTTCTGCCACATGCTCGTTGAGCCACAGATCCAACGTATCCCGCATGGCAGTCCCCACCAGCTTGACCGCCTCGCGCGAGGACAGCTTTTCCTTGGTCTGCCCTGAGAAGCTCGGATCAACCATGCGAACTGCCAGGACGAAACGCAGCTTGGCCCACACATCCTCGGCTGCCAGCTTCACGTTGCGCTGCATCAGGCCATGCTGTTCTGCAAAAGTGCGCACGCTGTTGAAGACCACATCACGCAAGCCAGCCTCGTGCGTCCCGCCGCCCAGAGTCGGGATCAGGTTAACATAGGACTCCCCTCCCCCTGAACCTGCAACCCATGCCAGCGCCCATTGCACCCCCTCACCGTCAGAGAAGGTTTCGTTGGCGGCCAGATACTTTTGACCGCAGAAAGCGGGCGCAATCGGCTCATCCTCGGCAATCATCTGATCGAGGTACTGCCCGATTCCTCCACTAAAATGCCATTCCTTGACATCGAAATCCGTAGCCGCTTCAATGTTGAGCAGCACTTTAACCCCTGGCAGCAGCATCGCCTTAGCGCGTAACAAGTGCTCCAGCTCTCCCCGCTGGAGCGAGGGGGAATCAAAATACTTTGCATTGGGCCAGATGCGCAGTACCGTGCCGGTGTTACGTGCGCCACACTGGCCAATCACGGTTAATGGTTCGATGACTTCGCCTTCGGCAAAAACAATGCGGCAGTGCTTGCCTTCGCGTTTGACTTCAACTTCCAGGCGGGAGGAAAGCGCATTCGTCACCGAAACACCCACGCCGTGCAGACCGCCGGTGAATTTGTAACTACTGCCTGCCTCGCCTTTGGCAAACTTGCCGCCGGAATGAATCACCTGGAACACGACCTGTAGGGTCGGGACTTTTTCTTCCGGATGCAGGCCGACCGGAATACCGCGCCCATCATCAGCCACAGCAACTGAGCCGTCCCGGTAAAGGGTGACTTCGATATTCCTGGCATACCCTGCCATCGCCTCATCGACGGCATTGTCGATGGCCTCCACCACCATGTGCGTCGGGTCGGTGGTCCGGGTGTACATGCCCGGTCGCAACTGGATAGGTTCCAGCTTGCGCAGGACGCGGATTGAGGATTCGTCGTAAGTTTGTTTTGCCATGGTTGGTTTGAGTACAGATTGCAGCCCGATATTTTCCCACAAAAATCCGTGAGTCCGGCGTACCCACGGCATGGCAGATAAGCCGCCAGGTTTTGGCAGGGAATCAGGGCTGGACAAGATCTATTGGTAAGTGAACGGAAAATCAATGAAAATCAGTGATATATCAGATCATAAGTGGATTTTCTTCGACAGATAAAACAAATTCACAGACGCACAAAATCTTTGGTTGCGGCTAAATACGTTCCGCGTATTTGATACTGATAACTTGTGCGTAAACTCTGAATAATTTCTGGATAACTCGAAAAAAAATGAATTGCTTAATTTTATCCACAAATTGTCCCCGTAAAACCCGCATCTTATACACGGTGAAATAATCCTGCAAGGTATTGATAATTAATTATTTTATAGAGAAATACTGAAATTGAGCTGCCTTTAACTATTACTATTAACCTTTATTAAATAAAGTTAATAAGAGCTAACAAGAGGAGGTTTTCTGTTAGACAGTGTCGATTTGCTTATTCCTGACTAATTAAAAACAAATTCTGCGGGTTGCTCTCTAGTACTATTAATATCACCACAGTGATTCACTCCATTTACGCTATCATTCTTTTCACTGCTGAATATTGATTGGATGTGGAAAACAAGTAATCTGCCTGGAAATGAATTGATACACCCCTTTCGTTCAAATGATGTCCTGTCCTTCCTCTGAACAAATCCTTCATGATGTTTTCGGTTACTCTGCTTTTCGCGGGGAACAACAGTATATTGCCGAGCATGTTGCCGCGGGAGGAGATGCGCTGGTACTGATGCCGACCGGTGGCGGCAAGTCTCTATGCTACCAGCTGCCCGCCTTGCTGCGGCCAGGAGTCGGCATTGTAGTCTCACCCCTGATCGCATTGATGCAAGACCAGGTAGAGACGCTTAATCAACTTGGCGTGCAAGCTGAATTTCTAAATTCCAGTTTGGATGCCCGGGCAGCGCGGGAGGTATCCAATCGGCTGCTGCACGGTGAACTCAAGTTGCTGTATGTCGCACCGGAACGGCTGTTGACAGAAAGGTTCTTGGCTATGCTGGAACGCCTGCAGGCACGTACTGGTCTGGCGCTGTTTGCTATTGATGAAGCGCATTGTGTCTCACAATGGGGTCATGATTTCCGCCCGGAGTACCGCGAACTGACAGTACTGCACCAACGTTTTCCAACCGTGCCGCGCATCGCGTTAACGGCGACTGCCGATGCACCCACACGGGCAGAAATTGTTGACCGTCTGGCGCTGGAAAATGCGCGGCAGTTTATCGCCAGTTTTGACCGCCCCAATATCTGCTATCGCGTTGCAATCAAAAACAATCCACGCGAGCAACTGCAAGCCTTTCTTGAAACCGAACATGCTAACGATGCAGGCATTGTCTATTGCCTGTCGCGCAAAAAAGTGGAGGAAACAGCTATCTGGCTGAAAGCGCGTGGCTGGGATGCCTTGCCTTATCATGCTGGACTCGACACCGCCACACGCCACCAGCACCAGCGCAGATTCCTGCGTGAAGAGGGAGTCATCATGGTGGCCACTGTGGCCTTTGGCATGGGCATCGACAAGCCTAATGTGCGTTTTGTAGCGCACCTCGATCTACCCAAGAGCATGGAAAGCTATTACCAGGAAACCGGCCGTGCCGGCCGCGACGGCCTGCCCGCCAATGCCTGGATGGTTTATGGTCTGGGCGATGTGGTGTCGATGCGGCAGATGCTCGATGCGGGGGATGCACCGGAAGAACGCAAGCGTGTTGAGCGGCAAAAACTCGATGCCCTGCTGGGTTTTTGCGAGTCTACTACATGCCGACATCAAACGATCCTGCGCTATTTTGGTGAAGTCCATCCTGGCCATTGCGGGCAGTGTGATAATTGTCTCAACCCGGTGGATACCTGGGATGCAACCGAGGCGGCGCGCATGGCGCTGTCCTGTGTCTACCGCACGGGACAGCGCTTTGGCGCCGGTCACCTGATCGATGTGCTGCTGGGTAAAAATACACCGCAGGTAGAAAGATTTCAGCACCAGCAACTCAGCACCTTTAGTATCGGCAAGGCATTGACATCACAACAATGGAGCAGCGTTTACCGGCAACTGGCTGCGGCCGGTTTGCTGCAAGTGCAGATGGAAGCTTATGGTGGGCTGAGCCTGACTGAAGAAGCGCGCCCGCTTCTGCGCGGGGAAACCAAGTTATGGCTGCGCCGCGACAATGAAACGAGCAAGCGTGCCATCAGCCGCACCGAACGCGTCTCGCGCACCCGCGAGGCTTTTGCCGGGGCCCAGGAAGACCCGCTATGGCACGCACTCAAAGCCATGCGCCTGCAACTGGCTCGCGAGCAGGGTGTCCCCCCTTATGTGATCTTTCACGATAGCACGTTGCTGGAGATTCTCAATCATCGCCCTGTCAACCTCACCGAGCTGGGACGTATCAGCGGCGTAGGCCAAGCTAAATTGGCGCGTTATGGTGATCAATTTTTGAAGGTGTTGGAGGATGCGGTGAATGGGGGAGTTGATTTGAGATGAATTTTCGGTGAGGTTTATAAAAAACATTTTCATCAAAGATGGATAGACCAAGCATCCCGTCTGTTGTTAAATTACCGTTACAGGAATTTTAGGGATATCAATCTGATCATGCGCACCCGAATTATTGGCATATTGGTTTTCAGCCTGACTTGCACAATGACATCTGTGGGCTATGCAGAGGAGCGGAAGACACTTGCCTGGTTGCATGAGGTCAAGTTCGGCATACTTCATCATGATACCGGCGGTTTGTGGAGCGGTTTCAGTCGTGAAAGTGGCGTTGATTTCAATCTGGAAACCATCTTTTCGCCACATGTCAATTTTCTCGGTGGAGCCTTTCGCCCTGCTTTGGGCGGCTCAGCGAATACCGCGGGAGATACCTCCAAACTGTACACCGATATTCGTTGGCAATACGAGCATGCAAGCGGTATGTTTTTTGGTATTGGCGTTGGCGCAGCAATTCACAATGGCAAGCTTCATCTTGTGCGCGACGATCGTAAGGCCTTGGGATCACGGGTACTGTTTCACATCCCGATTGAAATCGGCTATCGCCTCGGTGCCAGGACTTCGTTATCGGTCTACTTTGATCATGTTTCTAATGCCTATCTGGCTGATGACAATGAAGGCATGGACACTTTGGGTGGGCGTTTCGGTTACCGATTTTAGCTTTCCGATTTAATAACAGTACGCTCACTCCTTCTTTTGTCCAGAAGGAAGTAGATGCAGCTAGACTCTTCAATGCTGGTCAAATCCATTACCCTTGTTAATGGGAGGCTGTAAATGAATGGTTTTAAGTCGATTTTAGCGCGTATTGTAAGTACTCTGCCAATTTCCCCGCTGCTGATAATGCTGGGTATCATGCTGCTTATCGTGGCACTGACTTCTTCGTTTTATACCATTCCGGCCGAATCGGAAGGTATAGTGCTTCGCTTTGGCAAATATATCGAAAAAGTGCCATCTGGCTTACACGTCAAATTGCCGTTTGAAATCGATACCGTTATCCCGGTACCGACGCAGCGGCAGCAGAAACTGGAATTCGGTTTTGCAACACCTGGCTTTACTAACCCCGATCAGGCCAGTGATGAGCCTGAACTTGAAAAATCAATGGTGACGGGTGATCTGAATTCTGCGCTGGTGGAATGGATCGTGCAGTACCGCATTACCGATCCCGAAAAATACCTTTTCGATGTGCGTAATCCGGGCCTGACTTTACGGGATATAGCCGAGGCAGTCATGCGGGAGGTGGTAGGCGATCGTACTGTCGATGAAATCATTACTATCGGACGGCAAGAGATTGAGGAAACGGCATTAGTGCGTACCCGCCTGCTGGCGGAGCGCTATCAGCTGGGTATGACCATTAACCAGGTGCAGTTGAAAAATGTCAATCCACCGGAACCGGTGCAACCTTCTTTTAATGAAGTTAATCGTGCCCAGCAGGATCGGGAGAATGCCATTAATTTGGCAAACGGTGAGTACAACAAAGCAGTACCACGTGCACGCGGTGAAGCCGATCAGAAAATACGCGCAGCCGAGGGCTATCGCTTTAAACGCATCAATGAAGCCGAAGGGGATGTGGCTGCCTTCAATCTATTGCTGGAACAATACCTCAAAGCCCCGGAGATAACGCGTACCCGTATTTATCTTGAGACCTTGAGTGATGTATTACCACAGGCCAGGCAGCAAATTATCGTGGACGATACGGTTAAGCAGATTCTACCCATGTTGCCTTTTCCATCCAAACCAGTGGAGATGCCCCAATGAATCAGTCGATAAAAAACTTAGCGTTAATCCTGGCCCTAGTGATTTTGGCAGCCATGTCCACCTATACGATCAATCAGACTGAACAGGTCATCATTACCCAGTTTGGCAAACCGGTGGGTGATCCTATCACTGCCCCTGGCTTACATTTCAAACTGCCTTTTATTCAACGGGTGAACAGTTTTGACAAACGCTATCTGGCCTGGGATGGACCGATGGTGGAAATGTCGACCAAGGATAAAACCTATGTGCAGGTGGATACTTTTGCCCGCTGGCGGATTACCGAGCCAATGCGTTACTATTTACGACTGAGGGACGAACGGAGCGCCCAGTCACGTTTGGAGGATATCCTGGGCAGCGAAACCCGTACAGCTATCGCGCGACATGAACTCATCGAGGTGGTGCGCTCGGATAGAGATCGGCAACCGCTGCAGGATGAAAGTCTAGGTTCTCTAACAGGCACAGGCACACTCGGTCTATTACGGCCGATCAAAGTAGGTCGTGCTGCTATCGAGAAAGAAGTGTTTGAGGCAGCCGCACCCAAATTAGCAGAGTTTGGCATTGAATTGCTCGATGTTCGTTTCAAGCGGATTAATTACAATCAGCAGGTACTGGAACGCATCTATCAACGGATGATCAGTGAACGGCTGCAAATTGCGCAGCGTTTCCGTTCGGAAGGTGAAGGAGAGGCAGCACGTATCAACGGTAACAAGCAACGCGACATTCATGAAATCGAATCGAGCGCTTACAAACGTGTTCAGGAAATCCGCGGTGAGGCTGATGCCAAGGCTTCAGAAATCTACGCCAAGGCTTATGCGCAGAAACCTGAAGCAGCCGAATTTTATAAATTTATCAAGAGCATGGAAACCTATCGGAAGATTATTAATGCCGATGCTACGCTGATACTTTCAACCGACAGCGAGCTGTTTGCATTGCTTAAACGAATTGAGCAGAAAGCGCATTAAATTCAATTAACTGTGTTTACTTACTCATTGCATTTCAAAATTCGGTTTTCATCCTTTCTCATATTGAAGGTGTCATGATTGAAATTAATCAATGATTTCTATCGGCAGGTTTTTGCTAATGAGTTCAAGGCGTATTGTTCCTGTTTAGTAGAAAGCAATCTGTATTTCTGCTTAATGTATTTCCACCGTATTCCATACTCACACCAATAGGCTTGTCGCGGCGGCAACCATTCATGGGGTGCTTTATCTGATTTAGCCTGATTAACTTTGTCACTGACCACAACGAGATTGTCATAATCATTGGCAAACTCCCTGCGTTGCGCTTTGGTCCAGTTTGCAGCGCCATGGCGATGAGCATGGGCTAAGGGAACGATATGATCGATATCCACCTGTGAGGCTTTGGTAAATATCTTGCCGGTATAGACGCCAAGCCACTGCCCATATGTAACTGTGCAACGACGGGAATCTTTGAATTTGACAGGGATTGTACTCGTCGCAATCAATAATTCATGTCGAGTGTTCTGGCAATCACCATCGGCGTCTATCCAGTGAGGCCAATCTTTTCGTTTATAGGATTTGCTAGAGAGGGGGGCTTCAACTTCCTGGGGGTAACGCCCCACCTGCTTATCTGTGGCACAACCATGCAGCATTACCAGAGTGGGTATCAACAGGATTAACAGTAAGATATTTCTCATGAATCAAAATTAGGCTATTTTTGGGGGATAAGATCAGATTTGAATAGATCCCGTCTCTATGTACAGCTGTGGTGCGACCAGCGCAATGACGATCAGCTTGCGGAAATATGCAAACTTGGTGCTACCCTGAAGCATTTTTCACTCCACCTTATTCCTCGGCAACATAACTGGGGTATGCGAAGTACAAGGGTATTTTCCCTTACTTCATTGTGATCACTGTGCTAATTATTTATCAGTCAACGCTGTTGCTCTGAGTAGTAAATATTACTACTATAACGGAAGGAGGTTTTATCATGGCACATGTTGAAAAATTAAGTATTGCTCTGACACCTGAAATGGCTGCAGCTATCCGTCAGTGTGTCGAAAGTGGTGAATATGCCAGCAGTAGTGAAGTTATCCGGGAAGCTTTGCGCGATTGGAAGCTCAAGCGTTCTATTCAACAAAATGAAATGAGAGAGTTACGCAGTCTTTGGCAAGCTGGGCTGGAGAGTGGTCCTGGTCATTTGACTGATATGGCCGAGATCAAAGAAAAAGCTCGACAACGGGTATTGGCCCAAGAAATGGATCAGAGCTAAACCGGTAAAATTATGCCGGTAGTTAAAAGGACAGCGCAAGCAGAGGAAGATCTCATTGAAATATGGATTTACATCGCGCAGGATAATCCCAGGGCAGCTGATCGTGTGCTCGATGACATTGAAGAAAAATGCGATGCGCTTGCGAACAATCCGTTAATGGGTCGTTTGCGAGCTGAAATTGCCCCAGAGCTTCGCTATTTTGCAGTGGGCAAATATTTGATTCTGTATCGCACAGTACAAGATGGTATTGAGGTTGTTCGTGTGATCCATGGTGCACGTGATTGGCTCCATTTATTCTGACGCACACACATGCATATGAGGTCTTGTCTTTTGTCCATCAGCGTTCACCTAGCGCCTAGCACCGCATAGGGGCTACGCCACAGGGAGGCGCGAATCAAGAATCAAGAAAAACAAAGGCAGAGTCTAGAATTATGAATTCTTATTCTTGTGAGCCATAGCCCGATCGTTACAAGAAAATCTTGTTTTTCTTGATTCGTGACCTGGCCTTAATGTTTGTGATCTTATTAGCCAACATCTGTGCTCGCTAACCTAAATTTATTTAGCAATTCATCCAGAGAATTATCTGGAAGATAATTCAATCTTTTATTATAGGGAAGGCGGTGATAGTTTTCGATAGCCCTAGAAATTATCAAAAATGCTTCTAATTTTGGAATAAAGCAAATCTCTTCTTTGTCCCCACTATCGAAATGCTTAAGCCTGTTTCTTACTTTATTGCTTCTATTTATTATTTGATTGTCATTTTCAACTTTTTTATTCATTGCAGACGCATATAGCTTTGCGAACTCAATGATTGATGATAAAGCGTTTTTTTTATTTTCTTTTTTCACAAATTTACCAAGTATCTCTTCTGCTGCTCCCGCCAAAGTAATAGCCGGTAAATATTCATCATTAAGATAGAGTTTTATTGCGTAAGAAAGGTGTTCTATAGCAATAGTCTTTACATTATATTCTTTTTCATTCATGCAATTATTATTAACCATGCTAACCTTTTACTTCATTTGATTATATGTGGCTTTGTCCTTTTTATTACATTGCCACTTGCTCTATGTACTAATACTAAACTACCACCTACTGAAAGTAGGTGGGTTAGCGCACCAAGCTAAACGCGCATGAGTCAATACATTTAAAGTCAAAGTCACCGTCTAAAGACAGTGGTTTTTACCAAATTTATGGAAATAAACACGCTAGGAGTCTGTCGGACTTAAGGTTAATCTACTGCGCCAATGGGATAACGGTTCATATTTCCTCAATTTTTCGTTGCATAGTCTCGCTATGCGCCTCAGAATTGAGAAAATCTGCTCTAGTTCTCCCACTTGGCTCGCTATGATTGCTTAAGTCCGACAGACTCCTAGGCACAATACCAGACTGACTTAGTGGTGATTAAATCTAAATTTAGGAACTTTAGAATTTCTGAATGTTTGAAAGTATTATTCTTCAGCGAGCTGATAATGGATTGCCAATTACATTTGGTCAATTGCAGAAGCGCTGCTTTATTACCAATAAGGTACATATTTTTATTGATCACGGTATTTTGTTCAAACTTATTGAACAAATAGGAACCAGCAATATTTTAACGCTTCTACGTCGCCCCGAAGTTTCAGCCATTTATTGCAAAGAGATGTTATATACTACAAAACATTCTATCGGAATTTCTCCTTACTACAACTGTGTTGCAGGATTTCTAGCTGGTGATCAAAATGCTGGAATAATAGGAGCCAGAACTCATTTTTCTCTGTAACCTTGAAGGTGGAATATGGGCTTACTATCAACAGCTAATGTATGGGCGCAATTTAAGCTTGGTATTTACGATATTCGACAAATCACCAGAATTGAAAAAAGGGGCGTTGTTGTTAGTTCTGCGAACTACCGTTACCAGCCGGATGGCGGCATTAGGCACGAACTGACTCCAGATGAATGGTTCCTCTTTGTTTGGCAGTTTTTCCCACGGAATTATTCTAACGACGAAGAGTTCGTCGATCAGGAGTGTTATTACGACTACTTCTCTCCGACTGGGCGACACAGGTCTTCCCTATATAAAATTTTTAAGAATGGGCATGACACAGGTTACATCCTGGATGGAGGTGGAAATAACCGTGGAGATCATTTCTATAATGGATCTCACATCAACCAATTTGGTATCAGCAAATATGAGTCTATCGTAGAGCATCTCAATACCAATCCGCTTAGCAATACACACCCTGTGGTTTACGCGGCCGTCAAAGTTCTGGCAGATAGGAATGGCTTTAAGAAGACCAAGATCGATTTATCCCGACTACGAAGGGACTGCGAACTTAATTCGGAGTCATGTGCGCTGTACTTAAAACTGACAAAAATGTTAAAAGACTGTAGGCATACGCAGTTGCAGGAATGAATAAACACAATGGAGCCAGGTTGCGGTTGCGGCTTGACAATGCCGCATAATCGAGCGGGTGTGAATCCCGCCTTGGAAACTGCTAGCCACAGGCCAAGTATCTAGCCTTGCAGGCAATCCAGCAATGGGCTGTTTGATGCGTAGGCAAGAAAGCAGGCGAGGCGCAATGCAATGGTAACGGATAAAGCTGACCGTGAAGGTTGAAGTCCCGAAATGACCGCATTGGAAGTGGCCGATGGTTTCGCGACACCAGCACATTCTTTCTCGGGGTCACTTTCTCGGGGTCAGATCTAGATTCATCGCACATAGTTATGCACGAGAGAGAGCAGGGTCTAGATCCGCAGCATGCAGTAACCTATTAACACAAATGAAACACCTATTCTAGACTGGACCCAGTAATCTTGAAGCCTGTTCAATGTGATCTAGTTCACTACCGCTTGACAGCTTGTTCTAACAAGTGATCCTGATTTTGCTATTTGAGGAGCTAGACGATATGTTGATTAAGGATTGCTCACGACGCTACTTATCATGGTCAATTCAGGTACTATCTGACTTCGCCCACTCAAGAGATACTGCCTCCTAATGCAAATAGAAGCCAAAGAAAAATCCAGATACGCTGTCGTGGCAGCCGTTCAACTGCCGAGCGTGAGCGATGTCGAGTTCGAGGCATCGCTGAACGAGCTACGCGAGCTCGCAAAAACACTGGGATATGAGGTCGTCAACACGTTCGTGCAGAAGCGCGCCAGCTTTGACACGACGGCTTACCTTGGCGCCGGCAAGCGGCAGGAAATACGCCGCTTCGTCAACAACGAATCCGAGTCCGGGGAAACAGTCGCCAACCCTGATAGCCGGGACATCGATACCATCCTAGTCGACCACGAGATCTCCCCCTCGCAGGCGCGCAACCTTGAAAAGGAGGTCGGCTGCGAGGTGATGGACCGCACTATGGTTATCCTCGAAATTTTTCACCGCAATGCCCGCTCTCGCGCAGCGCGCGCCCAGGTGGAGATCGCGCGCCTCGGCTACATGGCGCCACGCCTGCGCGAGGCGGCGAAGCTTGCGGGTCCGCAAGGGCGGCAGCGCAGCGGCGTCGGTGGCCGGGGGGGCGGCGAGTCGCACACTGAGCTGGACCGACGCAAAATCCGTGACCGTATCGCCGAACTTCAGCAGGAAATTGTCGCGATGGATGTCGAGCGTAAGACACAGCGCGCGCGGCGGCAAGAGCGTCAGAGACTCGCTGTCGTGGCGCTCGTCGGCTATACGAACGCTGGCAAGTCCACTTTAATGCGAGCGCTCACGGGAAGCGAAGTGCTGGTCGCGAATAAACTCTTCGCTACGCTTGATACCACGGTACGGACCCTCCATCCGGAGAGTGTGCCACGCGTGCTCGTCAGCGACACAGTCGGTTTCATCAAGAACCTGCCCCACGGGCTCGTCGCCTCGTTCAAGTCAACGCTGGACGAAGCGCTGGATGCATCGCTGCTGCTCCATGTCATCGATGCAAGCGATCCCGGGTTTGAGCGCCAGCTTGAGGTCACCGATAAAGTGGTTGAGGAGATCGGAGCGAATACCGTGCCGCGCATCCGCGTTTTCAACAAGATCGACCATGTCGGCGATGCAACGGCGCAGGCTGAACGCGAAGCGGCCTTGCAGACACAGTATCCGGATTGCGTCGTGATGAGCGCACGCCGGCCTGATGAGGTAGCAAAGCTACGAGAGAAGATTGTCGCGTTTTTCCAGCAGGATCTGGTTGAGGCTGAGCTTTTTCTTCCTTGGTCGGCACAGCAATTGCGTGGGGGAATCTACGCGAGTTGTCAGGTGCTGGAGGAGCGAGCAGACAGTGAGGGCGCCTTCTTCCGGGTCCGCGGCGAACCCGATGCTGTCGAAAACCTGCGCGAGCAGTTCGGCCAGGTGCGATGAATGGCTTCTGCCACAAAGTTTTTATATGACCGAGTAGATATGCGCCTATGTGTTCATGACCAATCATGTGTATTTGTTGCGCTCCGCCGATCGAACTGAATCCGGTGCATGCGGAAATGGTGGCGCATCCAAAACTGAATATCGTTGGTGTAGCTACCAGGTAAACGCGCAGGAAGAAACCGATGCACCATTGAAACCGCGCCCCCTTTATATGGCATTCGGGTTAAATGATGCTGGCAGGCAAAGGGCTTGCCGCGAATTGTTCCGTTATGAATTGGAGTCGGGGCTGGTTGACGAGATTCGGTGGGCAACGAATAGCAACTTTACATTGGGCAATGCACGCGCCGCGGCACAGGTATCGACGGCTCTGGGATGACGAGCAGCATCCGGCAAGCCTGGGCGACCGAGCAAGACTGTAAAACCAGAATCCAATAATCTGTTCCTTACATAACCGAAATCCGAGGTTTGTTCCCTATTATGATCTCACATTCCATTTCACCTCTTGGGTGACTCCTTCTCTTAACCGGAAAACCTTTGAGTATTACGATTGAGGCAATTTTTATAGGTTTGACTGAGGAAATAAGCTCATTGGTGTAACACCCCGGCAGTTTCCAGGAACATACTTTTAGTTTAGATATTTTTGATAAAAAGGGTATTTATTCACGCTATTTCTACCTATACACCGTTTATTTTTTCTATACACTGAAAATCAGGCCGATTTTCAGTAAAGTCATTTTCGATGAGAAAGAGTATTTATTTTTTTCTATATCCTGGGGGGGAAAGCAAGATGGAACAATCCAAGTTCGATGCCGGCGGGTTCTGCGCGCGTCGAATGACATGCTCGAGTCAGCGTCTCCACCGCAAATGCCGCCACATGCTCCGGGAGAATGCCTCGTTACTGTCTAGCTAGAATTCATCGCCAAACTGCATGTTCATCTTGATATTTGTCACTGCCACTGCCGTTGCTGCAAACCGTTTTCTTTTTACGGGTTCGCAGATGTCTCCCAGGGCTAAGCCAACGGAGGGCGTTATGATGACGACCAGCGCTTGAGCGTTACGCAAGACCTGATCGGTTATCAATGTGTTGGGAGGTCAGTCCGGTCTCCAGCGCATCTATCCCTTATGAGAAAGGGTTATTTTTATCTTATACCTAGAATGCTTAGCAGCACAATTATCGGGGAACGCACAGCAACGGATCCACGTGCAAAAACGGAGATCAGCACTCCTGATGCTAGCCAGCTTGGTCAATTGAGTAGCGCGATTGCGTGGTCCACAGGCATTGCAGCAGGATTGCTGATTCCATTGCTGGTGCTGGGCTTCGGTTATGTGACGCAGCATCTGCTTGCGACAAATGAAGTGGCGATGCTCTCTGCGGTAGCCAAATTGCAAGAACAGTTGCATTCCCCGCGCAGAGGACAAGGTACTTTGGAGCAGTTGCTGCACACTATCTCGATCGATAGCGGGAGCGAAGTAACCTTGAACGCAGAGGGTGGCCACGGCGCGCTGGATCTTATCCAGAGGCGTATTGAGGTGCGCAAATCGGATGGAACCAGGATGACGCTGACCGTATCAAGGCCCCTCCAGCCCGTCTTCATTGCCGCGGCACTCGGGTTGATTCCCGGTATGCTGCTAGGATTTCTGGTGTTTCGCGTGATCCAAGCATATCCGCGCAAGATGCTAGGGATCGCCATGAATGAGCTGGAGCGGCGCACCGAAGCAGAGCATCGACTGCGTACGACCAACTCACTGTTTTCGGCAATATTGGAATCAACGGCCGAAGGAATCGTAGCAATCGATGGCCAAGGGCGGATCGTGGCGTGCAATACTCGCTATCTCGAGCTTTGGAAGCTGTCCGAGCATGAGCGAGTGCAGAACGATGACTGCTTGCTGTTCGCTTCGCTCGCGGCGAAAGTCCGTGATCCGAAGGCTTTCCTTGAACGCAACCAGCAGCTGTTGGGTGCGCCGACCTCTGAGCTGACCGAGTGCCTGGAGCTTCAGGATGGTCGATCCTTTGAATGGACATCGCGCCCCCAACGCATTCAGGGAGAGGTCGTGGGACGAATCTCCACCTTCCGGGATGTGAGCGAGAGCAAGCGGGCAGAAGTTCTGTTGTCTACAGAAAAAGCTGTCCTCGAAAAGGTGGTACGAGGAGCGCCGTTGGAAGATGCGCTGTTTGTAGTGGCAGATGCCATTGAGCGTGAATCAGGCGACATGTTCTGCGCCATTTTCTTCTGTGAGGATGGGCGCACGACTAATCTGAATGTTGTCACCGGCCGCAGTTTGCCGCCCTGGTACCGGGATCAGCTACTGAAGCTTCACCCGCGCATCGGGCAGCGTAAGGATGACTTGTATTGTATTAATGTCGAGTCACCTGGTTGCTGGTTCGAGTCCCAAGCCTACTTTCTGCTCATGGAGCGGCTGGCAGTCAGCCAGACTAGTCTGGAGCTAATCCGAGGCTCCACAGGGGATACGATCGGTCTCGTGCTTGCGCACTATCGCACTGGCTCGGACCGTGGTTTCGAGCAAGATGGTCAGCTCCTGCATATCGCAAGCCAAATGTGCGCTATCGCAATCGACCGCTATCGCTCAACCCGCGAGCTTGACCTGCTTGCCCATTACGACTTCCTGACCGGATTGCCAAACCGCAAGCGCTTCCATGATCATTTGAGAAAAGCCATAGAGCGGGCACAGGAGACCGGGCGCCCGCTTGGGTTGCTCTTTCTTGATCTTGACCGGTTCAAAGCAGTTAACGATTCGCTGGGTCATGCTGCGGGTGATGCGCTGCTCAAGGTAGTTGCCTCACGTATCCGTGAGTGTGTGCGTGCGCACGATGTTGTGGCGCGCTTGAGCGGGGATGAGTTTGTCGTATTGATCGAAGACCTTCAGCGAACAGAAATTGCTGCTGGGCTGGCGCGCAAGATTGCAGAGCGGATGACAGAAGGGGTGAGCCTGAATGGCCACGAGACGTTCATTAGCGCAAGTGTCGGCATTGCCCTGTACCCCAAAGATGGCAATACGCTGGAAGATCTGTTGAAGAATGCCGACGCGGCGATGTACGAGGTCAAGGGGCAGGGGCGCAACGGCGTGCAATTTTTCCACTCTCGCATGAACGAAGGTGGCTTTGAGCGCCTCCAGCTGGAAGGGCAACTGCGGCGTGTGCTGGAGCGCAACGAGATGGCCATACACTACCAGCCCAAGGTGCTGGCTTCCACTTCGGCGATCGTCGGTGCGGAGGCATTATTGCGCTGGCATCATCCCGAGCAAGGGTTGATGCTACCCTCTAAGTTTGTGCCGCTGCTAGAGGAGACCGGACTGATAATCGACTTTTGGGATTGGATCATTCGTCAAGTATGTGAGGACATGCTGCGCCTGGATCAGGTCAGTAACAGGCAAATCGATATTGCAGTGAATGTCTCGGCACGGCAGTTCGGGAAACGTCGCCTGCGGGAAGGATTGATGCGAGCAGTCGACGCCACTGGGGTTGATCCAGGCCGGCTGGAACTCGAACTTACGGAGAGCCTTCTGATGAAGGAGCCGCAGCAGGCTTCGCAAATCCTTTACGAATTGCGGGAGCTCGGCGTCGGCGGGATCGCGATCGACGACTTTGGCACCGGTTACTCTTCCCTGGCGTACCTCAAACGCTTTCCGATCACGGGTCTCAAGATCGATCGCTCGTTTGTATCCGGCATTGCGCAAAGCAGTCAAGACGGCGCTATTGTGCAGGCGATTCTCGCGTTAGCGAGAAGCCTGGATCTGCGAGTTACTGCGGAGGGTGTGGAAACGCTCGAGCAGGCGACGTCGCTGACTATTCAGGGATGTCATGAGCTGCAGGGTTATTATTTCGGCAAGCCGGTTTCGTTGGAGAGTTTTATCAAGTCTCTCAACAGTGTCAGCGTTCGACCTCGTTCACTGGTTGAGAGGGGACGAGGTTGACAATGCGGTACGCAGAGAGTTTGGGCTTACAGCAGGGTTCGAGTAATCTGCTGATGGCGGACCGGTCTCACGAGGCGCCTTGAGTCACCGGACGGTAACGCAAGCTGACTATCCTGCACGAAACGATTCAGCTTCTCCGTATCTTGTATCGAGCGGCACCACATTCATGAAGATTTCGCGCCCACCTTCGAGTGCATAGACCATAAAAGCAATCTCAAGGATGACGGGATGTTCACAACGCATTATTTTGCTGTACGCCTTCTTGGTTAAAAGGAGATAATTCTTTTTTAGCCAGAAAAGCGGGAAGGTGAACCATGATGCAACTGACTCAGAACGACATCGAATCGATCGAAAATAAATTACGCGAACGCCAGCAGGAACTGCTCGAAGAAGTCCGCAATGAGCTCGACGAACGCGAGAATCAGCACCTGGCTGCCATAATGGGCAATGATCCAGGTGATGATGGTGATATATCACTGGCTGATGTGCTGGCAGATTTGAACATTGTGCGGGTAGACCGCCAAATCAACGAGTTGCGTGAGATCGAAGCCAAATTAGCGCAAACCAGAGCAGGCAACCTGAATGAATGTACCGATTGCGGCAGGGAAATCGGTTGGCAACGTTTGCTGGCTTACCCGACGGCCATGCGGTGTGTGAGCTGCCAGGAAAGGCACGAGCAGATGTACGCGCATGAGGGGCATCCGAGCCTCTGAGGAAAGTCTGAATAAAGGCTGCAGCGGCATGACAGAGGACAACGCACAAAACCAGATGATTGAAGCGCTGCTTGATCCTGGATGTTATCCTCACCCGGTCAAGCACATTCAGCATGTGGAAACGCATATTTCCCATGTGCTGCTCACAGGCAGTTTCGTCTACAAGCTGAAGAAACCGCTGAATCTCGGCTTTCTCGATTTCAGCACGCTGGACAAGCGCCGCTTCTACTGCGAGGAAGAGCTGCGGCTCAACCGTCGGCTCGCACCGACTGTTTATCTTGAAATCGTCAGCCTTAACGGAGAAGCGTCGGCGCCCTGCGTCAACGGTCCGGGCCCGGTGCTGGATTATGCCGTCAAAATGAGCCAGTTTGATCCAGCATCAACCCTGGACCGGCTCGACGATCTGGCCCAATTATCGGTACAGCAGGTTGATGCGATCGCTACTGCCCTGGCAGACTTCCACGCACATATTCCAACTGCATCAGCCGATTCATCATGGGGCAGGACGGAAAACGTCTGGCAGCCAGTTGCCGAAAACTTCGAGCAAATCGCTAAGCAGGCTGGTGAGCATTCCGCAGCACTTAGCTGGCTGGAAACTGTTCAGCAATGGAGCGTTGCCGAGCACAGCAGGCTGGCACCGGATTTTGAGATGCGCCGTGCTCAAGGCTATGTGCGAGAATGCCATGGCGATCTGCATCTTGGCAACATGGCCTGGCAAGCAGGGGAACTGCTGATTTTTGATTGCATCGAATTCAATCCGGCATTGCGCTGGATCGATGTAATGTCAGAAGTCGCATTCTGCTACATGGATTTGCGGTATCGTAACCATCGTGATCTTGCCTCGTGCTTTCTCAATCGCTACTTGGAGCGCACCGGCGACTATGCGGGCATGAGGCTTATGCGCTACTACACGGTTTACCGCGCTATGGTGCGCGCCAAAGTCGCGTTTATCCGCGCAAACCAATCAGATTTATCTCTAAAACAGGCGGAACACGAGAGACAGCAGGGACTGGCTTATCTCCACTTGGCTGGTAGATTCACCCGTTCGGAAAAACCCATGCTAGTGATCACCCGTGGGTTATCGGGTTCGGGCAAGACCCTGTTCAGTCAGCAGTTGATCATGCAAATGGAAATGATCAGCTTGCGTTCCGACATCGAACGCAAACGTCTGGCTGGCTTGGATGCGTTGGCCAAAAGCGGTTCATCAGTCGAGGGCGGTATTTATCGCCAGGAGTTTTCCCGCCGCACTTATGACTATTTGGCAGAACTTGCTGAGATGCTGCTGAACTCGGGCTGGCACGTGCTGGTGGACGCCACCTTCATCGCGCGCTGGCAACGCAAGTTATTCCAGCAGATTGCTGCGCGTTGCGCAGTATCATTTCACATCCTGGATTTTGCTGTGCCGGAAGCATTGCTCAGGCAGCGTGTTCAAGCCCGTAGCGAGGCAGGCAGGGATGCTTCCGAGGCGGATATTTCTGTGCTGGAGCTGCAATTGCAAACCCAGGAGCCGCTGACGGCTGATGAAGCATGGTGGGTGATAGAGGCGACCACTGTTGAATCCGTGGCGGCACGACTGGAGGCCGCTGTCAATGATCCGGCTGGATCAAATGAATAACCTGGCTTGTTCAGAGATGCTGGCCCGTCTTGCTTGGAAAAGTTAATTAAAAACCCCGGTAGACAAATAACGATCACCTCGATCACATGCAATAAAAACAATCACTGCATCTTCTACCTCCGCAGAAATTTTAAGTGCTGCGGCTAACGCACCGCCAGATGAAATACCGGCAAAGATTCCTTCTTCGCGCGCTAGTCGTCGTGCCATCGTCTCAGCTTCATGCTGTGAAACCAGTATGATACGATTTAACTGCCTGGGGTCATATATTTTCGGTAAGTAATCTTCCGGCCACTTACGAATACCTGGTATCTGAGAGCCTTCTTCTGGTTGTACACCAATAATTTCAATAGTTGCTTTCTTTTCTAAGAAATATCGGGCACACCCCATAATCGTTCCCGTAGTACCCATGCTACTTACGAAATGAGTTATTTTCCCGTTAGTCTCACGCCAGATCTCGGGAGCAGTTCCCTCATAATGCGCTAGTGGATTATCGGGGTTGGCAAACTGATCAAGAATAATACCTTTACCTTCCTTACACATTATCTCGGCGATATCCCGAGCCTTCTCCATGCCTCCCTCTTTAGGAGTTAATATGATCTCTGCACCGAATGCACTCATTACTTGCCGGCGTTCAATGCTCAGATTTTCCGGCATAACGAGGATCATACGATAATTCATCATGGCTGCAGCCATCGCCAATGCAATACCCGTATTACCGCTGGTGGCCTCGATTAAGGTATCGCCTGGCTTAATATCACCGCGCTTTTGCGCGTGCATTATCATGGAAAGCGCTGGCCGATCTTTAACTGAGCCTGCAGGATTATTCCCTTCGAGCTTGGCGAGAAGAGTATTAGTGGTTTTCCCAGGAATACGCTTAAGCCTGACTAATGGCGTATTGCCAACAAAATTTTCAATTGTTTTGAACATAGGCAATGCATTTTTGTGAATCCTAAATTATCGCATATGCCGCTAGATATAAATGCATGAATAATCAAATCAGTCAGCCCCCAGAAACTGTATTGCTGGGGGTAATATCATTTAACCAGATTATGGATTGGATTTTTCTTTCTGCTCAACAGCGATCTTTGCTGCCTGCACATCACCCACTGTCAGATCGTCACGAATCTGTTTGATAGTACCTGGTCCAATGCCGCTTACTTTCTCTAAATCATCTATTGAACTAAACAGACCGTATTGACTCCGGTACTCAACTATAGCTTTTGCCTTTGTTGGACCAATTCCTTTCAACGCTTCAAGTTCAGACTGTGAAGCAGTATTGATATTAACACTTGCATACGCGGCGCCATTCAACACAAAAAAGATAATCATCAGTTGCAACAATCTGCGCATAATTACTTCCTCACAAAGATATAAAAAAATGTTTGCTTTTGACAATCCTTATTGCTTTATAAGCAATAAGGATATCGGCACTTTTTTTAGTCTTATTGAGTAAATTATTGACAAAGCCAAGTAACAAAGTTTAAGCGCAATGGAATCGCGTTTGTTTAATGATGATAATAGTCAAGAAAGGCAGGATAAAACCAATAACAGTGACGGTTATCAGAAGCATACCCAGTTCACTATAATCAGCTGGAACGGATATGCTGCCAGTAGCTGGATCCCTCACTTCACGGGTAACGATAAAAATCTGATTCATATATTTGGTGCTCAGTTGAGAAGCTGATAATGCAAGATTGGTAAATGATGCCATGACCGCAAAGAAGGTTGCTTTAAGCTTCTCTGGTGCCGAGTTCGCAATCCATGCCAGCATAGGAATCATGGCAATTTGGCCCAGGGGTGATTCCAGTGCCGTATCTATTATGGCAATGAAACGTGCATCCACGATACCCCCTGTTCGTGCAGTAGTCCACTCGTGCAAACCAAAATACATACCAATGATCGGAAATGCTAATAATGTTCCTGCAATGGTCAACGCCCCTATAATATACGCCATTGAGCGTTCTGCCATAAAACGGCGAAAAATAAACATTCCCACCAACGTCAGGGCAGACCCTATCAATGATAAGGTAGCAAGAAATTGTTGATCGAATCCCAGTTGGTCGATCATCCACCAGGTAGAACCCGCTCCTGGAGTAGGTATGGCGCGGAATATAAAGATCAGGATAGCCGTGCCTACCAGAACATTGCGTGCTTCTGCATCAAGTTCACTGGAAAGACGCCAGATCAAGAACAGCACGATGATCATCGATAAACAAAAAACGATTTCCTCTGCGGCAGAAAAACTACCCAGTCCGATACTTAATGATACGACTGTAAACGCTGCCCCACCGCCCAGTATCCACCAATTAACCGGAGGCGCCTCGGCATGGACAGTCAACAGTGCCTCTGATTCTTTACGGCTGAGTCCTTGCGCAATAAAACGTGCTATATTCCGCCGTCGCAGCCAGCTAGCAAAAAATACCCCACAAACCGAGATAAATGGAATCACTAAGGCGAGTTGGTAGACCAATAGATAGGCAGCGGTTTTATCTTCTTCCGACATGGAACCTACATCACGCATCAAAATAACGTTAGCTATTGAAACCAGGACACTGCCGCCAATAATGGCTACCCGGCCAAGGGTTTGCATTGTGATGTGCATTTGTTTGCGTTTTTCTGGAGAAAATGGCTGTCCATCGCCTTCTACACGTGGAACAGCTTCCACTGTCATCGCATCGGCCACCACGTCTTGCAATACATAACCTATCGGTGCAAGTAAAGCCGCTGCAACATACCAGCTCTCCACCGAAGCAACGCTTTGCATGGCGTCGGTATATCCAAGCAAACCGATCATGATCAGTAAACTCATCATAATCAAACCCGCCCCTAGATAGACCAGTAAGCTCTTCCAACGCCATATCAAGTCGACCAGATGACCGAGTGGCATTTTTAGTGCCCATGGTAATGCCATCCAGAATCCCAGCGCTGCCAGAAACTCAGCAGAAAGCCCTAATCGCTCTTTAACGTAAAATGTGCCAACAATCCCAGTCAAACTGGAAATACCGGCAGCAAGGTAAACCATTAATGGAGGTAAATAGGAAAGCCGCATTTCGCGGCCCAGTGCAAATATATGAATATCAAACCAGCGATATAAAGCAGTTAATATTCTTGGATTTGATGATATAACGTTCATTCAGATTACCCTGCCTCTCTTGGCATATTTCCAGGAAGTATTGATTCACATATTAAGATTGATATCTGAGTATTTCGTGTGAGCTGCCATTTAAGTTTGTTATCTTACTCAAGTAGGACGTTTACCTATTTTAATTTTAACCGACCTTTCCGAATTATTACGCAATATCGTTAAGGTAACTGTTTTACCAGGCGGTAACGCGGCAACCAAGTTGAGCATTTCGGAAGAATCTGCAATTGTTTTTCCGTCCATGGCAAGCAGGATATCTCCGGGTTTTATTCCTGCTTCATCAGCGGGGCCGTCTCTCAGCACCCCTGCAATGAGTGCTCCTCCAGATTTTTTTAGTCTGAATGATTCTGCAAGCTCGGGTGTGATGTCCTGCATACTCACACCCAGCCAGCCGCGCGTTACACTCCCAATCTCAATAATTTGCTCCAGGATCTGTTTAGCTGCATTTGCAGGAATGGCAAAGCCTATTCCAAGTGATCCGCCTGTACGAGAATAAATTGCAGTATTGATGCCGATCAAATTTCCGGCCGTATCAGTCAGCGCACCCCCTGAATTACCTGGATTAATAGCTGCGTCGGTTTGAATAAAATTCTCAAAAGTATTAATCCCTACCTGGGATCGCCCTAATGCACCAATGATTCCCATGGTAACGGTTTGCCCTACTCCAAAAGGATTACCGATAGCAAGCACAATGTCGCCAACCTTTGCTTGCTCGGATTGACCAAAGGTAATACTGGGCAAATCGTCCAGATCGATTTTCAGTACAGCCAGATCGCTCTCCGGGTCAGAACCGATAACGCGCGCCTTAGCGCTTCTGCCGTCAACCAGCGCGACCTGGATTTCACTCGCTGCCTCCACTACATGATGATTGGTCAGGATATAGCCCTCTGGGCTGACTATGACCCCAGACCCAAGACTGGAAGTACGCCTTGGCCTGGACTCAAAACGTTCTCCAAAGAAACGCTGAAACATCGGATCATCTAGCAATGGATGTGAGGGCATCCTGGTTTCCTTGGTAGTAAAAACATTGACAACTGAAGGCATGGCAATTTCAGCGGCAGCATTAAAGCTACCAGGTTTAGGCCCCGCTTCAACCAGCGCAGACTCTTTGATCGTCGCCAACTTGCCACGCGGCGTCCATGGTAATAACTCAGGCCGAAGCGTGGAAACAACAAAGAAAATGGCCAGCAATACCGTGACAGATTGCGCAAAAATTAACCAAAGTTTATTCATATCAACATATTAATCAGAGGTTACAATATAAAAAGATATATAGTGATCAGGAAAAAAAATGCAACGAGATGAGCTTGAGAATTATTTAAATCAATTACTGAGTATTTCGTGTTTTCATGATTATTGCCCAAATGGGGTGCAAGTGGAAGGACGTGATCAAATTCGTACTATAGTAAGTGGAGTTACGGCATCAATAGATCTTCTTCAAGCGGCCGTTGCCATGCATGCTGATGCCGTTCTGGTTCACCATGGCTATTTCTGGCGTGGTGAAGACAGAACGCTGCGGGGTATACGGCACCGGCGTGTAGCCTTATTGATGAAACATGAAATCAGTCTTCTTGCCTATCACCTGCCACTGGATGCACACCCTGAACTAGGTAACAATGCTCAATTAGGGCAGAAGCTACATTTTCTGACAATCGGTCGCTTTGGAGAGCAAAATATTGCATTACACGGCCAGCTTGTGCACGATATATCTCTTGAGGAGCTCGGTGAGAAAGTATCTTCCGCATTGGCACGCAAGCCGCTGATCATTGGCAATCCGGCCAAACCAATCCACCGCGTTGCCTGGTGTTCGGGTGCCGCCCAAAACTATTTCGAAGAGGCTATCCGGTTGGGTGTCGATGTATTCATTACTGGTGAAATCTCAGAACAAAATGTACATGCAGCCCGAGAATCAGGGGTCGCATTTATTTCCGCAGGACATCATGCAACAGAACGTTTTGGTGTACAAGCACTTGGAGAGCATATTGCCCAGCAATTTGGCATCAAGCATCAATTCATTGATCTAGATAACCCAGTATGATTAATACATTCAAAAATCTTAGCGGTTAAAAGAATTTAGTGAAAATTTATCTATAGCTAATCAATCTTCTTTCTTGTTCTTATCTTTTTTCTTTGGCATCGTCCACCAAATGATAAAAACTAACAATCCCAATACCACCGCCGCTTCAATTGCTAAAATCCACATATCTCTCGACTTGTTGTATAGTCAGAATTAATCTAAAAGATGTAACTCTAACCAAAATTCGATGAAAAACCAATCGGCTCTGCCCATTCTTATATTATCACTATGGCTACTGGCTGCCTGTAAGACCGAAACCCTCTCGCCAACGCCTATTCCTACTAAGCCATCGGCATCAATAAGCTTGCCTGCCAATGTGCCCCAGGTATCCCCAGCGCCTTCTCGCGCTAGCCAATTAAGAGCCGCTGACTGGTCTCAATTAAAAGAATGGGAACAAGACACACTTTTGCCAGCGTGGAATGCTTTTTTGCAGAGCTGCAATGCTTTAAATAAGCAACTATTGTGGCGAGAAATCTGTAAAAAAGCCAGCACAATCAAGCAGCCCGGTAATGACACCATTAAGCACTTCTTTAAGCAGCATTTTATCCCCTATCAGGTATTGAATCTGGATGGCAGTGATGAGGGATTAATCACCGGCTACTATGAACCACTCCTTAAAGGCAGCCGCACGCCATCCCAGCAATATCGCTATCCACTTTATGCGCCACCTGATGAGCTTCTTGTCATCGATTTAGGTGATGTTTACCCAGAACTTAAGAATCTGCAATTACGCGGCCGATTAGAGGGGCGCAAGGTGGTGCCATATTACAGCCGCGCAGAGATTGAGAATGTACCGGCATCCCTGAAAGGACGTGAACTTTTGTGGGTAGATGACCAAGTTGAATTATTTTTTCTCCAAATTCAAGGATCCGGCCGCATTGCTCTGGAAAATGGGGAAATTCTCAGAGTAGGCTATGCAGATCAAAATGGCCATCCCTATCAATCTATCGGGAAACTCCTGGTTCAACACGGTGAACTACCTATAGAAAAAGCTTCCATGCAGGGAATCAAGCAGTGGGGACAACAGAACCCAGATAAATTAACCAAATTACTTCATCAGAACTCACGTTACATTTTTTTCCAAGAATTTACCAATAATCTGTCTGGGCCCCTTGGGGCGCTTGGCGTATCGCTTACTGCGGGCAGAAGCCTTGCTATTGACCCCCATGCTATGCCACAAGGTGCACCTGTTTTTCTTTCCACAACCTGGCCTAACTCCAATAAGCCACTCAATCGACTGATGGTAGCCCAAGACGCAGGCAGCGCTATAAAAGGAGGAGTGCGCGCTGATTTTTTTTGGGGATTTGGCCCGGAAGCAGCAAGCCATGCCGGGAAAATGAAACAGAAAGGAAAAATGTGGGTATTGCTCCCCAAAAACTATCCCTCATATGCTCAGGCAAAAAAATAAGCACTTGGCGACTGCGGCTTTTAGACTTAAGGCAGCGATAGTAATGTAATCTCGGCTAGCAGGCCATTGTGTTCAGTATGGCATCCGCTACAGCTTTTTCCTTGAGTCATGTAGTTACGGTGAAATTCGGCTACTGTTGTGGTGCCGTCAGCAAATTGCTCAGCATCATGACAGTCGATGCAGTTCGCGGCCAGTACGCCGCGAAATGGCGTATGGCAGGCAGTGCAACGCTCGATATGATCATGGTGGCGACTAAGATGGCCTGGTGCCCAAAATGCTTCCGGGTAATGAAACGATCCCCAGGCAATCCAACTACACAGGCACGCTATGATCAAAATCGTCACTAGATAGGTATGACGGGGCAGCGGATGGAAAGCCATATGACCTAGAATCCAGCGAAGAAAATAATACTTGTAATGTGCAAAATGGTTAGCACTATAAAGATGACTGCCAGCGGCGCATGAATAATCTGCCACATCCGAAACATACTTTCCTGTGATGCAGCATCGTCAAGAATTTGCCTAATCTGTTCCTGAGATAATCCTTGTGCTGTCAGTATGTGCTGCTGACTGGACAATATTCGCAATGCAGCACCGTGAATAGTTTTACCGATAATGCCACTGATTGCTGTGCCACCCATCGCCAGCAAGGCCAGGACAGCGACTCCTGCGTGTAGATGCCAGCCGGAGTGGATCAAAATTAATATTGGCCCCAGGACACCGCACAGCATGTGGATCATGAACCATTTCCTGGGCCAGATTCCTGAGGGGGCATGCCGTTTTTTCCAGGGATAAACATAAGTAAGTAAAATTACTGCCAGCCCTAACCAGCCCAGCACATGGCCTGACTGACTATGTGCAAACGGCCAATGAGCCAAGAGACTCAGCAGCAACTCCATGCCCCATGCAGCAATAATCGTAGCAGAAATAGCAATCGTAATGAGAAGGGAGCGGCGGTTCAGTGGAGACATGATGGATCCATCAGTAAGAGACAACCCTCTTATTTGTATATTGGCATTCAACCGAATCCACTGGAGCTGTGGCAGGCCCACTGCTTTGCTTTGGCAATAGCAATACGGATCGCACGGCCCTCCTCCATTCCTTCTGCCAGTAAAGCGTTGGCGATCGCAATGGCTTTCAGCCGAACTAACCGCGGTAAATTTTGCATAGCCGATGGATAGTGCTCAGCAGTCCAAGGCATGAGCGCTCTCAGACTCAAACAAGCTTGAATTCTGATGCTGCGTGCTGGCCACTTTGGCCCAGTGCTGCCTGAATTGCATCATCGGCTGTTTCCAGATAAATAAACTGCATGGCAGATTTTGCTGTTTCTGGCACATCGCGTAAGTCCTTCTGGTTGCGTACGGGAAGAAGCACCGTTCGCAAGCCTGCTCGTTGCGCAGCCAGCACCTTTTCCTTGATACCCCCGACTGGCAGTACTAGTCCGCGCAAACTGATTTCGCCCGTCATTGCTACTTCATGATGCACCGGTCGGTCGGTAAACAATGAGGCAAGCGCAACAAACATCGCTACGCCCGCACTGGGCCCATCTTTCGGAATAGCCCCCGCCGGAACATGCAAGTGAACATCAATTCCTTCGAACATCGATGCCGGAATACTCAGCTCATGCGCACGTGCTTTGACCAGGGTCAGTGCGGCCTGAGCGCTTTCCTTCATAATATCACCCAACTGCCCTGTCAGAATCAGCCGTCCACTACCACTCACCCGTGTCGCCTCAATAAACAGGATATCCCCTCCCACAGGTGTCCATGCCAGCCCGGTAGCTACTCCAGGCAAGCTGGTGCGGGAGGCGGTTTCATGTTCATATTTGGCTGGTCCCAGGATAGTATCCAGATCAGCCGCATCAATACGTACCTGAAGCTGCACTTCCTCCGCCACGCGCAAGGCGGTATGACGCATGACCTGGCCAAGTTCACGCTCAAGCTGGCGTACACCTGCTTCACGGGTATAGTTGGCAATCAGGCTATCCAGCGCTTCGACAGTTAGCTCGCATTGATCTTCGCGCAAACCATTGGCTTCGCGCTGGCGCTGCACCAGATAGCGCAATGCGATTTGAAGCTTCTCCTCACGGGTATAACCGGGTAGATCAATGATCTCCATGCGGTCACGTACCGGCGGAGAAACTTGATCGATGACATTGGCAGTAGCGATAAAAATCACCCGGCTCAGATCAAATGGGACGCCAAGATAATTATCACGAAAAGTCGAGTTTTGCTCGGGATCCAGAATCTCAAGCAGTGCTGCGGCTGGATCACCGTGTGCGCTGACTGTCATTTTATCGATTTCATCGAGCATCATCACGCAGTTACGCGCTCCTGCCTTGCGCAAGCCCTGCACGATATTGCCTGGCATCGCGCCCACATAAGTACGACGGTGGCCACGCATTTCCGCTTCATCGTGTATCCCTCCCAGTGATACTCGTACGAAAGTTCGTTGCAGGGCGCGCGCGATACTCTGGCCAAGCGAGGTTTTTCCAACCCCCGGTGGACCGACAAAGCAGAGAATTGGCGCCCGACCTTGGGGCTTCAACTTCTGAACTGCCAGGAACTCGATGATACGTTGTTTGACACGTTCCAATCCGAAGTGATCAGCTTCCAGAACTTCGCGTGCGACATTGAGATCGATCGGCGTATCTTCCGGCAGCCGCCAAGGTAACTCAGTCATCCATTCCAGATAAGTATGCAGCATTGAGTATTCACTTGAAGCACTGGGCATGCGTTGCAATCGCTGAAGTTCTTTGCGTACTTGAGTTTCGATCTCCGCTGGCATACCTGCTTTTGAGATCGCTTCATCCAGTTGAGCAATCTCCTGACCATGATCGCCATCCTCCCCTAATTCTTTCTGGATCGCTTTCAATTGTTCACGCAATAAAAACTTGCGTTCGCGATCTTCCATCTGTTCCTTGGTCCGCTCGCTGATTTCCTTGGATAGTCTTAATACCTCAATCCGGTGCGACAAAATTTTCAGGACTTTTTGTAGTCGCTCTTCGATATCGATGGTTTCGAGCAGCATTTGTTTTTCATTGACTTCGGTATCAAGCAGACTGGCTGTAATGTCGGCAAGCTGTGCAGGCGCCCGTGTCGTTTGCAATGCATGCCCGAGTTCCGCAGGGATGCCCGGTAATAACGACAAAATCTCAGTTGCGCGTTCACGTAGTTGCATAGCGAGGGCTTCGGCCTGGGTAGAAGGCTGAAGAGTCTCTTCAATACGGTTTATCCGAGCTGCCAAAAAGGGATAACCTTCGATTAACTCCTTGATCTGGAAGCGTTCCATCCCCTGACACACGGCATGTTGCGTGCCATCAGCCGAAGTAATGTGGCGCACGACTCTCGCAATGGTCCCAATCAGGCATAACTCATTCAGCCCAGGATGATCGGCTGAGGCATCCCGTTGCAATACGATACCGATAGAGGAATCTGATTGGAGTGCGTGCTCGATTGTGGCGATTGATTTCACGCGCCCGACAGTGATCGGCATGAGGACATGTGGAAATAACACAACGTTGCGCATAGGGATCAGCGCGATGACGTCATCGGGTAATTCGAACTTGGTTGCGTGTGACTGTTCCATGATCGGTTTCTCCATGAATGGGATGACTGACTGATTCAATTCTGAATTAAAGAATCTCCATCTGCACCATTTTTATGCGTCCAGATAAAATGTACTGAACACCCTGCATGTTGTCAATTACACAGAAAACAAGTTGAGTGTCAGTTAGTCCAATTCACGTAATGGGCAAGAAATTACCGCTTTTATAGATCCCATTCTTTCATCTCAATGGCTTCAAACGCCAAACCTTCGATTTCTTGCAGCGATTTTCCGGCAATACCCTGCAAATCACCATACATTCCCACTGTCGCGCCCATTACCCGCTCGATCTGCTGTTCGCGTTTAGCCCATTGCTTCATAATCACTTTGCGCTCTTTATCCAAATCTTCCTGCATCGTCGTGAAGGCCTCGACAATTGCTTCTACCCGCTGACGAAAACGTGGGCCAGTCAGATACTGGTAAACCATGTCGGTCTTGGTCTGCTGTCCTTCCGAGGCCTGCCGGGTCAGACTGATCTGAAGTAGCGTATGGCGCAGGATCGTTGCCACGGGCAATGCTGCACGCGGATGAGTCACCCAGACTCCCTCCACGACATCAAAGGCTTCAACGCCCTTGGGTAGTGCTTGACTGACCAGAACCGACACCTCCGCTTTTGCGTTGCGTTGATCCTCTCGCAGTTTTACCAACCACGCATCGCTCCAATTCTTGGTTCGTTTGGACTCCCACAAAATGGCGCCGCTCTGCTGACCGCTTTGGCTGAACACATATTGCAGCACATCCCCCCCAAAATCACCTTTCGGAACTGGTTCGATGGAATCCAATGGAAATTTGCCACGAAGCAGTGCTTCAAGCTCCAACTCCTGCACTTCCCCCTGCAGCTGTTGCGAACCTTGCTCAGCTTTCTGCTTAAGTTCTTCAATCTTCTGTTGCATGGAGGCTATAGCCTGGTCTTTCTCCATGACCTTCAGCTTGAGACTTTCTTCGGCTTCACGGCGTGCGTGGGATCGCACTATAGCCAGATTTTCTTGCACCCGTTTTTCAATTGTCAATTCCAGTTCGCGTTTGGCATCGTCCAACTCGCGTTGCTTCTTGATGAGTTCTGCTTGGGCATGCTGTGCTTCAGCAAGTTTCTGGTCACGTGCCTTAAGCAGCTCCTGCAGATCAGCCAGCTCACGGAGCTTGCCTTCCAACTCAAGAGCAACTGCCAGCTTGGCTTTTCTAGATTCTTCCTGAATCAGGCGGATACGCTCAGTCTTGAGTTGGGCGGCAACCTGATCAGCGATTTGTTGCTCAAGATTTCGCTTGGCTGCGATCAAGAGTTTTTCCTGCTCATGAACATCCTGTTCGCGTTTGGCGATTTCATGATCTTTTTGTGCAAGCAGCTGCTGATATTGCTGACGCGTGGCCGCCAGTAAAGGTGCAGCCAGCGACTCAGTGAGCCGGATTTCGGTATGGCAATTGGGGCAGGCGATGGTAGGTTCGTTCATGCGCTATTTTCCTGCTTTTTGCTGTGCAGTAAGGAAAATGATCATAAAATGACTCCTTATGAAGGATGTGCTTTAAGCCAGCTTGAGGCCAATGATACCGGTAATAATCAGCGCAATACTGATGAGCCGCATTGCATTGGCAGGTTCTTCAAACAGCACGATGCCGAGAATAACGGTGCCGATCGTGCCTATTCCCACCCAGACACTATAGGCAGTGCTAATAGGTAATGACTTCATGGCAATGCCCAGCAACCAAAGACTAGCAATGATTGCAAGAACCGTCCAGAGGGTAGGCCAGAAACGGCTAAAACCCTCAGAGTATTTCAACCCGATTGCCCAACCGACCTCAAACAAACCCGCCAAAACAAGAATGACCCAAGCCATATCGCTTCCTTCCAGGATAATGGGGCCGTCCCCGATAGAGATGAACGTAACGAGGTCGTCCTCGCTCCCGGTTAATTGCCTGCCAAAGTCAACTTCCTAAAATGAGAGTGCTATGTCGTCAAGAATCGACATGAGCGTTTATCTTAACAAACGATGCCTTGTCTATAAAGATCAAGTATTATAAACCTCCCGGCATCGGTCTATCTCTCGAGCATGAAGTCTCCTTTGGATTGCAAGAAGTAATGATGCAGAAAACCAGAACTTATAGCCACCTCTGCACACTTTTCGTATAGGCAATGTATTCAGTGCCAAATTTAGCAAATAATGCCCGCTCTTCCGGAAGAATCTGGAAACGATTCATATACCAAACAAAGACAGGCAATACTGCAAAGGAAAAAATATTCGACAGGAGCACTGCCCATGACAAGAGTATCAGCAAAAGACCGACATACATGGGATTACGGCTTATTTTATAGACACCCCTGGTTACGATGGACGATGCTTTATCCGGCTGCATCGGATTGACTGTTGTCTTTGCCACTCTGAACGCGACCGCGCCTGCCAGAATGAGCGCGATGCCAGCTAAACCGGCAGCAACAGCCATGATGATTCGACCTGGAATAGCCAGCGCTAACTCAGGGACAAGATTTGCAACAAACCACATGATGACACCCATAAATACCAGGACTACGGCTGGTGGAATTTTAAGTTCAAGCACGCTCATGGTTTTTGAATTGAAATCGAAACAACAAAATAGCCGAAAGACATATTACTTATACTAGCTCCAATCTGATCTGACGGCATTAAAAAATGCATCTTAATCTAATCGATTATGATAATTTATTCCGACTCTAAATTGTGATGCACTGCCTCATTCCCGAACGCTCCTCCTGTTCGATCAGAGGCGACACTCTGGAATATTTCCGTGGTCAATTTATGAATCATTCTCACCGAGATCAGCCAATACAATGTCTGCGATCCGATCTGCACCGTCACCATCGGCCGTTAGTTTGTGTTTTGCCTCCGTGAAAGCTTTCCGGCTATCTGGATCGGTCAATGCCCAGGACCAGGCCTCTTCAGCAGCAGCAACATTTGTTACGGGATCAATCTTTCGTCCCAAGCCAATCCGTTGGAGTCGGGCTGCGTTGTCGGCCTGATCGTGCGCCATGGCAACCAGCAACTGGGGTAATCCGGCCCGCATCGCTTCAGCCATAGTTCCAATGCCGGCATGGTGAACAATCAAATGGCTTCGACTGAGAAGCGTTTCGAATGGTGCGAAGGGAATCCGACATACGCGGTTATCTTCACGACCTGATTGTGAGATCGGCTCGACAACCACCACCCGTGCACCATGTGCAACCGATAAATCCACCATGCGATCTACCCAGATTGGTCTTGATGCCACTGCAGTGCCAGCATTAATCACGACTACTGGCTCATTTCCTTTGCGCAGGAATGACTCCAGCTTGGCTGGCATCAAGCGGTCACGATTAATCCCGGATGGAAAGCCGGCAAATACGCCGTTGGCCGGCCAATCTTCGGCTGGTGCGGCAAACCATTCTGGGAAAGCGTAAATCACCCGCCGAGGCGAGTGCAACCATTTGGAGAACAAATGCTTCTCGGGCGGCAAGCCAAATTCTAAGCGATACGAGTTGATTTGTGCGCCCATTACGGGGTCGGTTACCCGTCGCTCTGCGGTTGCGACTATCAGGCGTTTCAAGAACAGAGGCCAACCTGGAGGTATTGAGATTGTAGGCCACTTAGATGGCTGATGTGCCGAAAATATGATTGAGGGCGAAAGATGTACCGTTGTGTTGGAGTAGCCATCAAGCTCTTCTGCGAGGCGTGCTGCAACCGCAAAAGAGGAGCTCACAAGAATGGTATCGGAAGCACTCCATTCCTGGCGCAGCGCCTGGAGTCCTGAACGCATGGCTGCGCCATAATAGCGCCATGATGCCCCCAATCCCTTCAAAGGGTGCCAAACATCGTCTCCATCAAAAACCTCTGAAAATATCTCATCCGCACCGATCGACTGGAATGCTACCCTTGTGCCTTCCGTAAAGTGCTTGTAGCGTATTGGCGCAAGCAATGTGCTCTCCAAACCACGGTCTGCGAGCTTGGCTGCAACCGAGGCCATCGGAGCAACATCTCCGCCCGATCCCACTGCCATCACAACGACTCGTTTGATCTTTCCCATCGTGCGCTCCCATCTTCCTTATAAAAAAAGCCCTTGTCGCGGCTTAAGGGATGATTAATGATCATCTCACCATGAGTCTAGAACGAATGCGACATTATCGCGTTTCCGGTTAGTTGGGTACACCCTTCGCCGGCTTAAATGCCCAGTAGCCCGGCTCATTCTTGATTATGCCCCCTTTGGTCTGGTTGGGCGTAAGGCCGGCCGTACACCGATAGTCACGAGTCATGTGTGACTGGTCAGCATAACCTGCCTCCGTAGCGACACTTGTCAATGATTCGTTGTCATTGGCCAATCGGATAAGCGATCCTTCGAAGCGTCTGATCTGCAACCACTTTTTGGGGCTTAGTCCAAAATTACGTCCGAATCGGCGCTCAAACTGCCGTACACTCATTCCATATTGCAATGCTGTTTCTGAAATACTTTGAGTTTCAAAAAGCAGATCGGCCATGGCGCTAGCCTCGCGACCAAAGTCTGATTGTGGCAGTGAAAGGATCTTAAGTGCCAAATCCAATAAGCTCGGCTGTGACGTGGCAGATCGAAGGGCATCAACAGCTGCTAGACTGGTAAGACGAGGCACATCCGCGCCATCGACAATTGCATTTACCAGATTCCTTAAGTCAAGATCGAACCATCTTTGCAACAACCAAGGTTGAAAGACAATGCTTAAAGAACTCAGCGGCGCAGAAGCAAAGGTTCTTACGGGAGCGGTGAAGGAACCGGTCAGAAATAAGTGAGGCAGCGGCTCCCCGGAAGCTCCGCAAATCTTTACATCACCGACCGTGACAACATTCAAACAGGCGTAGGTATTTGCTGGTACAGTCCCAGCTAAGATTGCCGTTTCCTTACAGGCTTCAATCTGACGCCAAATTGCGCAAACGATAGTCGATTCGAAGCCAGATGGTGCACCTTTGACTATTACATTCTCTTTAGGCACAGAAAGTATCAAATTTAACGAAGATGATTCAGGTAACAGTTTTTCATTTGGTTGTGGTATGAGTCTAAATTCGATTTTAGCAGTGCCGGATCAGATCAAGACCTTTACATCACTAACATCACTATCTATGAACGCAATCCTGCTGCACACCGTTTAGTAGTCAGCGCTTAAATTATAAAGCTCAATTTCGAGCGCTTCGATACTATCTTCGTAAAGAGCCATTTCCTCAATCACTTGTTGCGCACGGTCCCGATCACTCAGTTGACTCAAACCGTCGCCAGAAGAATTTCGATGAGTTGCCTCAGTTGCGGACACTGGTTTTATTTCTTGATTGATCTTTTTATCGACTATTCCGATTGCTTCAGCTTGTTCGGGTAGAATTGCGCCTTTTTTTATTGCTGATCTTGCTGGGCTATAGCGAGTGGCTGGGAGTACTGTTATCTCAGGTAAATTGACTGAATGAGCGCCCTTTATTTCAGTATCAGAATAGAGGATTTGACCGCCTTGGTCCAAATGCTTGTATACCCCTGACTGAGCCATACAGGAAAAACTAAATGCAGGAAGCACCAAGAGCAAAATAGCAGCAATTTTCATGAAACCTTCATGCAGAATTTCAATGGTTAGTGATTTCCCAGCTCTGTACGGAGCGCTGTGATGTTTTTTTCATGTAATGCAATTTGATTACGAAGCTTTTTTATATTCTCGTCTTCGGAAACATGAGTATCAAGCAACAACCGAGCATGATGAGTTGCAACGAGCTTCAAATTCTTTGTGGTTTCGTTCAAAACCTGCTGCATCTCCGCCAAGAGTTTTGTTTCTGCGGCTAATTCATTCTCAAGAATCTGGCGGCGGCTAATGTCGCGTTTCTTCTGCTGATCATCACTTACCTTTGGAAAATTTCGTACAGCCAAAGGTGCTTTTGTCATGGCTTTTGCTACCCCTTTCGGCCCCACAGGATCAATCTGGAGCTTTTGCCCACCTTTAGTCGGAGCATTGGTATAAGTTACATGACCATTTTCATCGACAAGTTTATAGATACCTGTTGCCGCCTGAGCCATCGTAGTTAACAGAGCTATCAAGACCGAGATAATGGCAAGCTTTTTCTGCCGCATAGCAGCCTCCCGACTGAAGAAATTTAATGTGAATTAAATTTTCAATCAAACAGCGCTAAGGCAATAAAATAATAAACGCTTTAAATTTGCCTTTTATCTACAGACTGTAATACATCGAGAACTCGACTGGGTGTGTATTAATACGATAGAGCATGGCTTCCTCCATCTTCAGCGCAATGTAGGCATCGATCATATCATTAGAGAATACGCTGCCGCGGGTAAGAAATTCGCGATCCTTATCCAGGCATTCCAAGGCCTCTTCCAAAGAATTACAGGTATTGGGGACTTTGGAAGCCTCTTCGGGGGGGAGATCGTAAAGATTCTTATCCATAGGATCACCAGGATGAATTCTGTTCTGAATACCATCGAGTCCGGCCATCAGCAATGCGGTAAATGATAGATATGGATTGGCGATTGGATCGGGAAATCGTATTTCAATACGCCGTTGCTTAGGATTGCTGGCATGTGGAATACGCACTGCAGCAGAGCGGTTACTTGCAGAATAAGCGATATTGACAGGCGCTTCAAAGCCAGCAACAAGTCTTTTGTACGAATTGGTACCGGGATTGGTGATTGCATTCAGCGCTTTTGCATGCTTGATAACGCCACCAATATAATACAGCGCTGTTTCAGACATTCCGGCGTAACCATTTCCCGAGAATAAATTCTTACCGTCTTTCCAGATCGATTGGTGTACATGCATGCCGGAGCCATTATCCCCCACGATGGGTTTGGGCATAAAGGTAGCGGTCTTACCATAGGAATGCGCAACATTATGCACGACATATTTGAGCATCTGGTTCCAGTCTGCACGCTTTACCAGGCTATTGAATCGAGTGCCAATCTCACATTGACCCGCATTGGCAACCTCATGGTGATGAACTTCGACACTGATTCCCATTTCCTCCAGAACAAGACACATCGCTGAACGGATATCGTGTAGCGAATCAACTGGCGGTACTGGAAAATAACCTCCCTTGATCAAAGGTCGATGACCAATATTGCCATTTTCATATTTCTTTTTCGAGCTCCAGGTGGCTTCTTCAGACTCTATTTCCAGGAAACAGCCTGCCATAGTGGTTTGCCAGCGAACAGAGTCAAAGATAAAAAATTCAAGCTCAGGACCAAAATAAGCAACATCCCCGACACCTGTAGACTTGAGATAAACCTCACCACGCTTTGCCAATGATCGTGGATCACGGTTGTAGCCTTGCCCATCAGAAGGATCAACCACATCGCAAGTAAGAAACAATGTTGCTTCATCCATAAACGGATCCATCGTGGCAGTATCAGGGTCTGGCATCAGCAACATGTCCGAGGCATGAATTCCTTTCCAGCCTGCAATAGAAGAACCATCAAACGCGTGCCCATCTTCAAATTTGTCTGCAGTAAACGCATGAGCAGGAACGGTGACATGATGCTCCTTGCCATTAGTATCAGTAAAACGCAGATCAACAAATTTAACTTCATGGTCTTGAATTTTTTTTAAAACATCAGCTACCGCCATTTTTATCTCCAGACAGGCATTATGGTTTTTTAAAATTACTTAAGGAAATTGTATATTGTATGTCACGCAAAGTATGAAATAAAAACAATGCCTTTGATACGTAGAAAAGAACGAATTCTGTTACGCTCCTTAAATCATGTTCAGAAATGTTATCCCCGGCATATTTGCATGACACAGGATAAATTAGCTATTGGCGATCCAGTGCAGATTTTTTAATCATCAAAAGGCAAATATTTGATCTGCAATTCCAATTATTCACTAATTATATAATAATCCTGCAATTTTGCCTCCTCCACCAGCTGCTATTCAGGTATGACTCTCACTCCTTCAACTATATTCATCAGTGTAACTATTTTTCACAAGACTATCAGCGCCGGTGGCAATTATTGGATGTGCGCTGGCATGCCCCAGGTATAGTAATGTTGCTAGCAGTAAGCTATAACTAGCCGATGATGACAAAAAACGATATTGAAAAATTCCGCATTGACAAATGGCTTTATGCCGCACGTTTTTTTAAAACACGCTCTTTAGCGGCAGAAGCAGTAGAACGAGGCAAGGTACACATTAACGGTATGCGGATAAAACCAGCTAAGATGGTAGCGATAGGAGATATGCTCACCATTCGGATTGCTCATTATCAATATGATATTAAAGTGCTGGCATTGTCCAATAAGCGTGGTTCTGCAACGGAGGCGCAAAAACTCTATCAGGAGACCGATGCGAGTCGTAAAGCACGTGCAGCGCTTGCAGAAGAGATTAAAATGCAGTCACAGCAATTTTATACCAAAGGAAGGCCCACCAAACGCGACCGGCGTAAAATAGAGCGCTTTAAGGGCCAGGAATAGCACTTACCCTCTTCAGGGAAGTTTCCGCCATAGCGATTTCCGTGGACAGCAAGCTGAAATCATTGTTTGTGTTGCCAGATTCCTGTGTTCATGCGCAATGTAGCAATCATCGCTCCACGTAAAATGGGTGTGCAGATAACCTGTTTCAATTCTTTCCTTTCACAATGACTATGAGAGACTTCTGTGATTGAATGGATCTACGCTATGCCGCATCAGAAAGAGAGCTCATTCTTAGGAGATATTGATATGAACAACCATCCAGTTGGATAGTTCGAGATTTATGTGCAAGATATGGACCGGGCGGAAAATTTTATGAATCTGTTTTCGAGGTTAAGCTGGAACCCCTAAATAGTCCTTCTGGAGTAGAAATAGAATTCGTGTGGGAAAAGATGTCTTTTGGTCAATATGGTTTTATTGCTTTGATCGCGGATACTCAGGGTAATATGATGGCCTGCATTCGATGCAGTAACGCCATCTTAGTGCAGATGCCACCGCCGGGTAAAATTGGCACAGGATGCCGATTGAAAAGTGATACGCCGATTTGAGATGATGATTGCATGTTGGATACAGCCGTGATTGCTGATGAAACGTAGCTGAAAATTAAATTGGCAACTGGCAATCTTTCATGGGGCAAGAAAAATTGCCAGTTATGATTCTCTGCGCAGGAAAATGGCACAGAATGAAACGGTTGTTGCGTGAATTCGCCACTATGGCCACGCAATGAATCATGATGACAATTCAATGCATGGAAAAGCGGACGGCCTATTTATTACAAAACCGGATGTTTTGGCTTGTTGCCAGCACTGCGAAGGCTTGGTGTGCGCATTACTTTGGAGCGAGCACGCCCGAAGCCCCAGTTTCTTTGGCTGCACGCAAAACCGGGTAGAACTGAGTAAAAACAAGATCGTCTTTGGCGTTAGTTTTGTGGCATTCCGCACAGTCTTGAGTAGGCAGATTCTTGGCGGCTGCTATCAGAGGAGTGCCCGGCACATAGAAAATATAGAATCCCCAATATCCCGGTTCACTGGCAAAACGTTTCGAGTCTTTGACTGATGCTTCCAGTCCAATGTAGTCACCCATAAAATAACCGTTGCCACTGCCTGGGCCTTTGCGTTCCCCTACACTGATCAGCTCCTTAACAGTCATCGTGCCATCTCTGAATTCTCCCGTTTTTTTCCAGTGCGCATAACTTTCTGGATCAACATACACGGTTCGAATTTCAGTAAATGGCGCTTTGCCTTCGTTTAGTTCGTTCGGTGTAACCTGCGTGCCCACCATGACCCATTCGCGATAATTCTGTGGTAAAAGCAATTCTCCCTTATCATTGAATTGCGCAGGTCCTGCTGCAAGAGCAGAGCTACCCGCACCAAACGACATCATCATGGCCACAATGCTGGTTGTAAGTATTTTTCTAAAACCCATTACAGTTTCCTTTGATTGATAAAATAAATCTTTACAGTCTGCAATTCCTAGCTAGGATAACCTCGGCGACTAGGGTACGGAGTTTATTACGCGTCTACATTTGCGTCAATGACGAGTTCATTTCTACT
>CAZKPL010000017.1:0-44402 GCA_964554625.1 uncultured Nitrosomonas sp.
CATAACCGGCTGGGATTGGATTGTTAATGCAGTTTCTAGTGCAAATTAGAATTAGTTGCTGAATGTTCGCTGCCGCACAGGCAGCTTAGGACTGCTGTTGAACGTGATTGAAATGTAATTAATTAAGGTTTTGGATCGCCTTGGTTATGAGGTAACCGGAAGAACAGTAGCTATGTGAGGCTGCACTCAGCCATCAGGCTAGGTGAATATTAAAACGATCTATATCAGGAGATATTCCTGTAGCAGCATCAAGGTGCTTTTGTCTGGCCTCAGATCATGGCATGCCGTGCTTGTCTATCTGTGGTTTTTAAGACTAATATTTTACAACTCGCTATACTGCATCACGGAAATTGTTAAAAGGAGCTACTTATGAAAGTTGAAGTGACGGTTGAGTTGGACATCAATCTATCTAAAGCCAGTATTGACGATATCAGGAAATTATTGGAAGAAATGCTGAGTCCTGCAAGATTCGATGCTTTGGAAGCAATTACCATTAAAGATATAAAAATAGGGATATAGTTAGGTCAACAATCATAATTAACTAAGTTAACTAAGCTCGTCGTTTTTTTGAGCCACCTCGTGGCAGTACCTTATGGATGAAGCGCTTGAAATAATTCAACAATGGATTCCAATCCATATTCTTATCGGCATCACCATAGCTTCTATTATTGGCTTGATTGCTTCCGTGATTACTATTCCAATCATTCTGATCCGTTTACCAGCGGATTATTTTGATACACGCGTTCCACGCTACTGGATGAGAAACCGACACCCTGTGTTGCGGATAATCGGATTAGTCGTCAAGAATTTTGTTGGTGCTGTGTTTCTTTTAGCCGGTTTTATTATGCTTTTTTTACCAGGGCAGGGTTTGCTAACCATGCTGATTGGAATTTCTCTGATAGATTTTCCCAAAAAACGTTTAGTGGAAGCGAGGATTGTTAGTCAACCCAGTATACTGAAAGCGATTAATGCCATGCGCCACAAGTTTAATAAACCACCACTGGTTCTTGCGCCTGATTCCTAGTAACAATCAAAATGGAATAATCCTGAAAACCAGTAATTTTGCCAGGGTATTTGTTTTCAATACAGATTATGTGAGATAGCGTACTGCAGCGGGTCAAGAAGCAGAACACCGGCTAAACAGGATGTCAGGTATGGCGCAGGCCATTCAGCACGTTGCAAAGGGGGCAAGTAGGGTTTTTAAAAGATTGATCAGGGTACTTGTGCTGTCAATCAAATCATTCAATAATGAATTTTACTGTTTATCTTATTGGAGGAGGTCATGACGATTGCTACTGTTACACTATCAAGGGAAGGGCAGATTGTGATACCCAAAGAAATCCGGGATAAGCTGCATTGGGGAGCTGGGCAGGAGCTCATTATCAATGTGACTGAATCTGGCGTGTTACTGAGATCCAAACCAGCAGAAAGAAAGCTCCGCCTGGAGGATCTGCGTGGTTTCATGAAGTATGATGGTCCTCCAGTTTCGACTGAAAGACTTTGCCGGCCAGTTGAATACACAGGGAATTGGGATGACTCGGAGCAATCTAGCCGATGATTGCTTTCGATACTAATATGCTGGTGCGACTGGTTGTCGATGACTATCCAGCTCAAGCCGAAATTGTCGAGAATCTGCTTAAAACACGTCATGCCTGGATTTCGCGGACCGTGTTGCTCGAAACCGAATGGGTGTTGCGTTGCATCTATAAGTTTTCGCGCGAGCGGATTTGTGATTTTTTCCAATTGCTGTTACAAACCGAGAATACCGAAGTCGAAAATTCGCTCGCTATAGTGCGTGCCTTGGATTGGTACCAAAACGGTACCGATTTTGCTGATGCACTTCATTTGGCGGTATGCGGTTCCATCATTATGCATACTTTCGACCAAGGGTTTTGCGAGGCAGCACGTGAAGCAGGGATTCCGCCTGAAGTACACATTTGGAAAGGATGATGCCAAACATGTAAATTCGTATCAAATGGGATGCTGGTCAGCATCCCATTTGATTTTTCCTAGCTGTTCATCAATTGCCTGAGCACGTAAGGCAAGATGCCGCCATGCCGGTAATAATCGACTTCGATCGCGGTATCGATGCGGCAGAGCAACGGGATCTCGCGATGACTGCCATCCTTGCCATGAATGACCAGCGTGACTTCCTGCTGAGGCCGAATAGTATCGATGCCAAGAATATCGAATTGCTCATCACCTGTGATACCCAAAGATTGAGCGTTATCGTCGCCTTTGAACTGCAAGGGCAGGACACCCATGCCGACCAGATTGCTGCGGTGAATGCGTTCGTAGCTTTCGGCGATGACAGCCTTGACACCTAGTAATTGGGTTCCCTTAGCTGCCCAGTCGCGGCTTGATCCCGTGCCGTATTCCTTGCCAGCGAATACCACAGTAGGTACATTTTGTGCGATATAACTCATGGCAGCATCGTATATCGTCATCTGTTCACCCTCTGCTGAGGCATCGTGACTGCGGAATAATGTTATTCCACCTTCACTGCCTGGAATCATCAGGTTTTTAATGCGTACATTGGCAAAGGTACCGCGCATCATGACATGATGGTTACCGCGGCGGGAGCCATAGCTGTTGAAGTCAGCCTTGGCGACGTCATTGGCGAGCAGATATTGGCCTGCAGGAGCAGTTTCCTTGATAGAGCCGGCAGGACTGATATGATCGGTCGTGACGGAATCGCCGAAGATCGCTAATGCGCGTGCGCCACGGATGCCGCCAGGTTTATTGACAGACGCCGGCTGCAAGGAAAAATCCTGGAAAAAAGGTGGCTCGGCGATGTAGGTGGAATCCGGCCAGTTATACAGTTTTCCGGTGACTGAGGTGATGTTGTTCCAGAGCGGGTGATCTTTGGTGAAATCACTGTAGAGCCGCCGGAACGTATCGGCTTGGGTGGCAAATTTCATCAGAGATTCGATTTCTGTGCTGCTTGGCCAGATATCGCGCAGCCAGACAGGTTGATTGTTCTTACCCAAACCCAGCGGTTCAGCATCAAGATTTTTCAGCACAGTGCCTGCGATGGCATAAGCCACCACCAGCGGTGGGGAAGCCAGGAAGTTGGCACGGATATTGGCATGTATCCTTGCTTCAAAATTCCGGTTGCCGGAGAGGACGGCTGAGCAAACGAGATCTTCCTTAACCACGCTTTCTTCGATGATTTCTGGCAGCGGGCCCGAGTTGCCGATACAGGTGGTGCAGCCATAACCTGCCAGGCTGAAGCCGAGTTGCTCCAGATAAGGCAGTAAGCCAGCGGCAGTGAGATATTCTGTAACGACGCGCGAGCCTGGCGCAAGCGATGTCTTGATATGGCGTTTGACACTCAGACCTTTTTCAACCGCTTTCTTAGCCAGTAGTCCGGCAGCGATCAATACCGTGGGATTGGACGTGTTGGTGCAGGACGTGATCGCAGCGATCAAGACATCGCCATGATGCAGCTCAACTGGTTTGCCCAACCCAATAGGCTCCTCAGCAGGTTCAATTTTGACAGTACTCTGAGTGGGACGATTGTTGACCAGTTCAGCTACATTTCGGTCAGAACCTGGGAGCAGGGAGGCTTCATCCTGATTGATCGGGCTGGTAACACACACCTCGCTATTCGGATTGTAAGCACTCCGTGTGGTATAAGCGCGAGTAAGATCTTCCGCCCGCTTGCCATAGCCATTTTCTGTCACGGGCTTGCTGAAAAGTTCAGTGAAGGTTGATTTGAGATCACCGATCGCGATGCGGTCCTGCGGGCGTTTGGGTCCGGCCAGTGAGGGCATGATCGAATTCAAATCCAGTTGCAGCTCCTGGCTGTAATCGATGTCTCCCTTGCGCGGCATGCCATACAATCCCTGCGCCTTGAAATACGCTTCGAATGTATTGATTTCTTCGGTCGTGCGGCCAGTATTCCTGAAGTATTGAAGGGTAGCGTCATCAACTGGGAAAAAGCCCATGGTGGCGCCATATTCAGGCGCCATGTTGGCGATAGTGGCGCGATCAGGCAGGCTCAGTGATGCAGTGCCTTCACCGAAGAACTCCACAAATTTGCCGACCACTTTCGCTTTACGCAGCATTTCGGTGATGGTCAAGACCAGATCGGTAGCGGTCACCCCTTCACGCAATTGGCCGGTCAGGTTGACACCTACCACATCAGGAGTGAGGAAGTAAACCGGTTGCCCCAGCATGCCGGCTTCCGCTTCAATGCCACCCACGCCCCAGCCTACCACACCGATGCTGTTGATCATGGTAGTGTGGGAATCGGTACCCACCAGCGTATCGGGATAAATCAGCCCATTTTTCTGATGCACGCCGCACGCCAGGTATTCCAGGTTGACCTGATGCACGATGCCGATGCCGGGAGGGACAACTTTGAAGGTATCGAATGCCTGCATGCCCCATTTGATGAACTGGTAGCGTTCCTTATTGCGGAGAAATTCCATTTCCATATTGCGTGCCAGCGCATCTTTATCGCCGTAGTAATCAACCTGGACGGAGTGATCGACCACTAGATCAACCGGCACCAGCGGCTCGATGCGTTTGGGATCCTTGCCCAGCCTTTCTGCTGCACTGCGCATAGCCGCAAGATCGACCAGCAGCGGCACGCCGGTGAAATCCTGCAATACGATGCGTGCAACCACGAACGGAATTTCATGAGTGCGTGCAGCATTCGGTTGCCAGCCAGCCAGTTGCGTGACATGTGATTGGGTAATTTTTTTATCGTCGCAATTGCGCAGCACTGATTCCAGGACAATGCGTATGGAGACCGGGAGTCGTGAAATCTTGCCGAGACCGGCTTCTTCCAGTGCTGATAAGGAGTAGAACTGGGTAGTCTGCCCATCAGGGAGTTGCAGCGTTTTCAGTGAATTAAATAGGGTGTGGGTCATGGTGGCTCCTTATACCGATAGGGTGGGCCTGCATAAGTGGTTACAATGTGGTGGCAGCAGTACATGGCTGCATTGCACCTTGCACTGTTTCCCTTTCACTTACTTATTCAGAGTTTCCCTCGAATCGAATGGTTATGATTTATTTTGATTTAAGTTTATCATTCCAATCTTATCGCGACAAAAAATAAGGTAAAAAATGAGGATTGAACAATTAAATAGAGATCATGGGATTGCTGGTCAGGTTGAGTTTATCGAGGGGCAGGGCGGTTTTCCATTTATTCGCGTCAATAATGCCAAAGCCAGCGCGCTCATTTCGGTCTACGCGGGACAAGTGCTTTCTTTCCGGCCTGCCGGTAGAACGGATGATCTGATGTTCCTCAGCGAGCAAGCCTATTATCAGACGGGCAAGGCGATCAAAGGAGGAGTGCCGATCTGCTGGCCATGGTTTGGCCCTGATCCCGAAGGAAAAGGTCGTCCGGCCCATGGTTTTGTGCGTAACCGGATGTGGGATGTCATCGAAACGGGTGTGGCTGCCAATGGCGATACTCAGGTGGTATTAGGATTGACGGATACGCCAGAGACGCAGGCCATCTGGCCACATGCTTTTATCCTAGCACTGGAAATTACTGTGGGCGAAGCATTAAATCTGGAGCTGGTGACTCGGAACATGGGTAGCGAAACGTTCTCAATTACGCAAGCTTTCCATACCTATTTTAGCGTGGGCGATATTCATCAAACCCGTGTGTCGGGCCTGGAAGGCAGGCAATATATCGACAAGGTTGAGGGGGGACAGCAAAAAACACAGTCAGGCGCTGTGACTATCAATTCGGAAGTAGACCGCATTTATCTGGATGTATTAAATGATATCCTAATTCATGATGCCGCCATGAAGCGTCAGATTCGAATCGCTTCTCAAGGCAGTGAAACGGCGGTTGTGTGGAATCCGTGGGCGAAAATCTCGGCAGAAATGGGCGATTTGCAAGATGATGATTATTTGCGCCTGCTGTGTGTTGAAACCACCAATGCTGCAACGGATATCATCACCATTCAGCCGGATAGTGAGTTCAGATTGGTTGCCAATTATCGTGCTGAGAGTCTGTGAAAACGGAGTTTCGACAAAACGAAGTTTCGGAAAAACGAAGCTTTGATAGGTACGTTGCGCGGAATCCGTGCTTCACCTGTTTTCTTGTTAGATCTTCTTTCATTGTTGGGGTAACCTGTATTAATCAAAATTCAAGAGAGTGAAAATGAAAACCAGACCAAAAATTATAATTTCAACGCTCGATGCGGAAAGGTTGGATAGCCTTGTTGAATCATTGCCCAGCAATGCTTTTCCGGGAAGGGATGAATTAGAAACTGAGCTGATGCGGGCTGAAGTAGTCGATCCTCAGGATGTTCCGCCTACTGTGGTGACCATGAATTCCACCGTAAGATTTAAGGTTGAATCTTCGTCTGAAGAATTCGAATTAACGCTGGTCTATCCCAAAGACATTGACGCGAGCGGAAGCAAGATTTCTATCCTTGCGCCTGTCGGCAGCGCACTGCTTGGCCTTTCTCAAGGAGACGAAATTGAGTGGCCAAAACCAGGCGGTGGAGTATTACGCGTTCGCATAGTGGAAGTCACCTATCAGCCCGAACGTTCTGGTGAGTACCACCGTTAAACTTCTCATTGGAAATCAATGAGAAGTCCAATCATAGCGTTAATTTGGACACTCAGCTTATGAGCACTGTGTTGGGTGCCAGTTACACAGAATATTTACCCAAGCTTCGTTTTATCGAAGCTTCGTTTTGCCGAAACTTCGTTTTCACGGACCCTGAGTAATTGTTAGGATGAGAGGCTGGTTCTGGGGTTAAGCAGAAAAGTCCTTGCCGGTAGCGCTCCCAATCAAAATAAGGACCTGGATCAGTTTTACGCGCGGGTGCAATATCGGCATGTCCTGCGATATCGGTAATGGGGTAGGCTTTGAGCAAAGCCGAAGTGAGCGCAATGAGCCTGTCGTACTGAATGAGTTCAAAGGGCAAGGAATCACTGCCTTCAAGCTCAATCCCGATGGAGAAATCATTGCAGCGGTCCTTGCCTTGCCAGCATGAGACACCAGCATGCCAGGCACGCAGTGTGCACGGGACAAACTGAATGATTTCTCCATCGCGGCGAATTAAAAAATGACTGGAAACTTTGAGATCACGCAACGACTGGTAATAGGAGTGTGCTTCCGGATCAAGTTGATTAGTGAATAACTCAATCACACCATCTCCGCCAAATTCATCCGGCGGCAGGCTGATATTGTGGATCACCAGCAGGCTGATGGCGCATTCAGGTGGACGCTTGTCACAGTTGGGTGAAGGAATGAAACGTGCCTTCTCAAGATAGCCGGCAATGTTGATTTGCATATGCGGGTTTTGTTCTAGTCATAAAATTTTAAGATACTGGACAGCTATAATAATGCAAAGCTGATTCAGTTGTGTTTTATTCATGGGCGATAGATAAGCAGGCACGCATGCAACAGGGAAAATTTATTACGTTAGAAGGCATTGATGGTGCGGGTAAAAGCACTCATCTTATCTGGTTGGAAGATTTTCTACGTCGGAAGGGAATTAATAACGTGATGACGCGTGAGCCGGGCGGCACTCCTTTGGGAGAGCAACTGCGTACCTTGTTGCTGGATCAACGTCAGATCATGCATGCAGAAACGGAAGCATTGATGATGTTTGCAGCACGGCGGGAGCATCTGGATAAAGTGATCTTGCCGTCGCTCACCAGAGGAGACTGGGTTATTTCAGATCGCTTTACCGATGCGAGCTTTGCTTATCAGGGTGGAGGCAGAGGCGTTTCATTTGATAAATTGCAAATACTGGAACAATGGGTACAGGGCTCATTCCAACCTGACCTGACGCTGTATTTCGATGTGCCCATAGAAACGGCCAGGCAGCGTGTGCAATCGGTTAAAACAGCCGATCGTTTCGAGCAAGAGCAGGATGAATTTTTTCGCCGGGTGCGTGAAGCTTATTTACAGCGGGCGCAGCAATTTCCCAAAAGAATCCGGTTGATCGATGCCAGCCGGCCGCTCCATGATGTGACAGCCGCACTGGAATGCATCATCCGGGAAACATTATTTAATTGAGCATAATAGCGCCTCAGCGGATGAACGAACTCTATCCCTGGCAGCATACCATCTGGCAGCAAATCAGAGGTACGGTTGTTTTGAAAACGCACGCGGTACTGCTGAAAGGCAGAAAAGGGATAGGCAAGCTGGATTTTGCGCGTAATCTTGCCAAGTCTTTATTATGTGAACGGGTGACGGCAGCATGGGCTGCGTGTGGGATGTGTGCAAGCTGCAAATGGTTCGAGCAGGGGACGCATCCAAATTTTAACCTGATGACGCCGGAAGTATTCGCCGAATTACGTGGCGAGGCTGCACCTGGCAGCAGTGGTACGGACAAGCAGGATGCAGATACTGCTAAAACCCGGAAAAAACCCAGTCAACACATTACCATCGAGCAGGTGCGGGCGCTGAATGATTTCGTCTATCTTTCCAGTCACCAGAATGGATTCAAGGTGGTTCTGATTCATCCGGCAGAAGCCATGAATGTTTCAGCAGCCAACGCATTATTAAAAAAACTGGAAGAGCCCCCGTCCCCTATCCTGTTCATATTGGTGACGCATCGTTCGCAGGATCTCCTGCCAACGATTCGTAGCCGTTGCCAGCAAATCACCATGCCAGTACCTGATGTTGTTTCTGTGCGTAACTGGCTGACTCAGCAGGGAGTCAAGCATCCCGATACTTGCATGGCTTTGGCGGGCTCGTCACCCTTGCAGGCGGTAGCGTTTAGCCGTGACGATTATTTTGTCCAGTATGCCGATTTTATTCGGCAAATCAGCCAACCAGCCAGCCTTGATCCTATTTCCCTGGCCAACATGCTACATAAGCTGGATGTACCGGATATCGTCAGCTGGCTGCAAAAGTGGTGCTATGACCTGATAAGTTTTAGTACGACTGGAAAGATCCGTTACCATCCCCATCAGGAAATGGTGATAAAAAAACTGGTCGCGACCGCAGATCCCAAGTTGCTTGCCAGCTTCTGGCGAAATTTGATCACGACGCAGCAATTATCGCGACATCCTCTTAACGTCAGACTGTTTCTGGAAGAAATGCTGCTTTCCTATATCAGGGTGATTGCACCAGAGCGATATAAAGGTTGATTGGGGGGCTCAAACAGTTATCTCAGAGGCTTATCTCTTCGGGGTGGTCTATAATGACTTGCTGTGCCCTAATACTTCTTGCAAAGGCTATTTTTGTTTCAGAGCGATGTTTCACAAATAGAAAAGTAATGATGTTTTCCCGTAATCTTAATGATAATTCATCACCTTGGTATCAAGTGATCGTCGAAGGCGAGGTGCCTTGCATCAAACTCACAGGCAGTTATACGCTGGCAGCATTAGATCAGCAGTTACGGAAAGTTGGTGCCAGGCTCGCTCGTTTTGCAGCGCAGCCAGATCTCCGCTGGGATTTGACCGGTATTCAGCAGATGGATCTTGCAGGCGCCGTATTGATCTGGCGAGCCTGGGGAATGCGCCGCCCGCTGCATTTGTTGCTAAAAGCCAAGCAGGATGGGTTTTTTATTCATCTGGAGAAAGCTCCTCCTGCTCCTAAGCCTGTACGCCGTGACATCCTTTGGCCTATTCTGACGCTTGGAAGGCGCTTTTTTTTATTCTGGGATCATTTGTTTGGCTTGATTACGTTGTTGGGTCAGGTATTACTGAACTTTTTCTATCTCATCAGACATCCCAGACAGATTCCTTTGCGGGAGATTTCCGCAAACCTATTCAGAACAGGAGCCCAGGCACTCGGTATTACTGCACTCGTAGGTTTTCTGATTGGTATCGTTCTGAGCTATCTTTCTTCTGAGCAGCTTCATACCTTTGGTGCCGATGTATTTATCGTCAATATTCTGGGAATGAGCATCATCCGCGAACTGGGTCCAATGCTGGCCGGGATATTGGTGGCTGGGCGCTCTGGTTCGTCGATGACAGCCCAGCTTGGTGTCATGCGTGTCACTGAGGAACTGGATGCGCTGACTGTTATGGGTATCCCTCACAGTTTACGTTTAGTACTGCCCAAGATGATTGCATTGGGCATCGCCATGCCGCTCGTAGTGCTCTGGACCAGCGCGATTGCGCTGCTGGGAGGAATTCTGGCGGCTGATGTGCAAATAGGATTAAATTTTCAATACGCATTAAGCAGTTTGCCTGATGCCGTTCCAGTCGAAAATTTATGGATAGGGTTGGGTAAGGGAGTTGTCTGCGGCATGACCATCGCCCTGATCGCCTGTCATTTTGGCTTGCGCGTTAAACCTAATACTGAAAGCCTTGGAGAGGGTACGACTAATTCCGTTGTGACGTCCATTACCGCGGTTATTCTTATCGATGCGGTTTTTGCAGTGATTTTCTCGAATGTAGGACTGACGATAGCAAGATAATGGTTAATGATAATCGTATTATTGAGATAGAAGGCCTATATACGCGCTTTGATAGTCATGTTATCCATGAAAATATTAACTTAAGCATATATAAGGGAGAAGTACTGGCATTGGTGGGGGGATCGGGGAGCGGTAAAACAACCTTGCTGCGTCAGATGCTGGGTTTGGAGAAACCGGCACAAGGCAGTGTAAAAATATTCGGCTATACAAGATACGATTGTAATCTTGATTTGTTGAGAAGTTTGCGTAATCGCTCAGGGGTTTTGTTTCAGCAAGGCGCACTTTTTAGCGCGCTCACCGTATTTGACAATATTGCCTTGCCGATGCGCGAGCTACATTGCCTGGATGAAGAAATGATTCGCAACATGGTAATGTTAAAACTTGATATGGTTGACGTAGGAGTGCAGCATGCCAATAAAATGCCTGCAGAGCTCTCTGGGGGCATGATCAAACGCGTTGCACTGGCGCGGGCGCTTGCGCTGGATCCCGAGTTACTGTTCCTGGATGAACCTACCGCTGGCCTGGATCCGGCGTTGAGCGAAAGTTTTGTCAAGCTTATTCAAGCATTACGCAAGGAATTTACGCTAACAATCGTTATGGTCACACATGACCTGGATACGTTGGCTGCGATATCGACACGGATCGCTGTCTTGGCTGATCGGCACCTTGTTGCATTGGGGAAGCTGCCTGATATCATCAAAATTGATCATCCCTTTGTCAAGGATTTCTTCCTTGGGGAACGTGGCCAGAATGCCTTACGAGATCTGTTGGCTGACCCTTAAAGCGAGATCAGCGGAATGTATATGAATCAGTCAGATCGACTGTGCATCTTTTTTAATTCTATAAACTATCCATCCATCCATTCAAGGAAAATTTTCATGTCTGCTGACACATTGACACTTGCACAAATGCTGATTGCCCGCCGCTCGCTTACGCCCGCTGACGATGACTGCCAGAAAATATTGATCAGCCGCCTCAAAGAGATAGGGTTTAACATTGAAAGCATGCGCCATGGCGAAGTAGACAATTTATGGGCGCGACGAGGCGCTACTCAACCCGTTGTCTGTTTTGCCGGTCATACTGATGTGGTGCCAACCGGCCCGCTCACGCAATGGGATAGCGATCCATTTACCCCTACGGTGCGGGACAATAAGCTTTACGGGCGCGGGGCGGCTGATATGAAAACCTCCCTGGCTGCGTTTATTACCGCCATAGAGCGTTTTGTCCGCACCTGCCCCGATCATAAAGGCTCAATTGCATTGCTGATCACCTCGGATGAAGAAGGGGTTGCTGTGGAGGGTACCGTCAAGGTGGTCGAGGCACTGAAAGCGCGCGGAGAGCTGATCGATTATTGCATTGTCGGTGAACCAACTTGCACTGACAAACTGGGTGACACCATCAAGAACGGACGGCGTGGTTCGCTATCGGGGAATTTAATCATCAAGGGAATACAGGGACATATTGCCTATCCGCACCTTGCCAGAAATCCTATTCATCTTGCTGCGCCCGCCATTGCTGAATTGGCGCAAACCGAATGGGATCAAGGTAACGAGTATTTTCCGCCAACGACCTGGCATATTTCCAATATCCAGGGAGGTACGGGCGCTACCAACGTTATTCCGGGTGAAGTCAATCTGCTATTTAATTTTCGCTTTTCAACCGCAAGCACGGTTGAATCACTCAAGCAGCGGTTCCATGAAGTTCTTGATCGGCATGGCTTGGATTATGATCTGATATGGGAGCTTTCCGGCAAACCTTATCTCACCCCTAGAGGTGAATTAGCCGATGCGCTCAGTGCAGCGATTAAAAGCGTAACCGCGATTGAGCCAGAGCTCTCCACTACTGGCGGTACTTCCGATGGCCGTTTTATCGCCGATATTTGCTCGCAAGTGGTCGAATTCGGTCCGCGTAATGCCACTATTCACAAGCTCAACGAGTACGTGGAAATAGCGGATATAGAGCAATTATCGGAGATTTACCGGCTAACTCTGGAGCGATTGTTAAAATAATCACCCTGATTAGGGAGCCTCAATGCCTGGGTATAGGAGCGATTATAGATGTCAGAAGGAGGCGGGCAGCTACCCTGCTTATCAGCAGGGGATTATTCAATCGCTCCCATTTCAAGCGCCAGTTTTTGCGATAATTCCGCTTCTTCTTCGGAGGGTTCTAAACCCAACCATCCCTGCAGGTGGGAGTAGGTCATATCGCTCAATGCCTTGATCCAGTCTTGATGTTCATTGAGGCATGGAATGAAATGAAATTCCTGTCCACCCGCTTCAATGAAAGTTGTTTTTCCTTCAATGGCGATTTCCTCGAGGGTCTCAAGGCAATCTGAAACGAAACCAGGGCAAACAACATCCACTCGCTGCGTTTTGAGCTTGCCCAATTCCTTCAGAACCACCGTGGTATAAGGTGTCAGCCATTTCGCATTGCCAAAACGTGACTGAAAACATACTTGATATTGCTCTGCATTCAGCTCTAATGCCTCCGCCAGAAGCCTGCCGGTTTTCTGGCATTCACAGTGATAAGGATCGCCCTTGTCGAGCGTTTTGCGTGGTACTCCGTGAAAACTGATAATGAGTTTATCGGGTTTGTCATGCACGGCCCAATAATCACGGACATTTTGTGTCAATGCAGCAATATAGCCCGGATCAGTATGAAAATGCTTAACTGTGCGAATAGCAGGGATGTTGCGCATCTTTTTCAGTTCCGAGAAAAGACTGTCCATCGCTGATCCACTGCTGCTGGCAGCGTATTGAGGAAAAAGCGGAAATGCCAGAATACGGTCACACCCGCGCTCTTTCATGCGCCGTAATATATCTGCAATAGAGGGATTGCCAATAATCATGGCATATTCAACGATGGGAGCGGGTTTAATGCGCTCTTCCAAGGCGCGCATCAGTAATTTGGCTTGGCGTTCGGTATGGACTTTTAATGGAGAGCCCTCCGGCATCCAGATTTGCGCGTATTTTTCAGCTGATTTTCTGGGGCGCGTGTTAAGGATGATGCCATTCAAGATAAACCACCAGATCCAACGCGGAGTTTCGATGACCCGTGGGTCGCTGAGAAACTGTTTCAGATAGGGTCTCAGCGCTTTTGCAGTAGGTGCATCAGGTGTTCCCAGATTAATCAGCAACACACCGATTTTATTCAGCGTTCCGTGTTGGTAGGCGGGTTCAGGTAGCATGGGCATAGTATTCTATCTGCTTAAACATATATGTATGAATTATCAATTAATTTTGTGACAATCCACTCGTAAGAAGCTTGGCTGTAATGTCCACGATTGGAATCACACGCTCATAAGCCATGCGCCTTGGGCCAATGACGCCAACAGTGCCCACCACTTCTCCTTCAATTTCATAAGGGGCTGCCACTACGCTCACTTCATCCAATGCGGCGACATCTGATTCCCCACCAATGAAAATTTTCACGCCATGCGCCTGGCGGCTCAATTCCATTAGCTTTAATAACTTGGTCTTACGTTCAAATAATTCAAATAATTTTTTTAAATTAACCAGATTGTCAGAGAGATCCTTCACATCGAGAAGTTTATGTTCTCCTGTCAGCACGACAGCTTCACTGCTTTCCCGGATGGCGTCACTACTGAGCTCGATCGCTGTATTCATGAGGCTTGTCATGTCATGACGCAATTGTTTCAACTCTACTTGCAGGCGGCCACGAATTTCTTCCAGAGTACAACCTGCATAATGTTGATTGAGAAAATTGCTCGCCTCGATCAAATCTGATTGACTGTAGGTTATATCCGTGAAAATGATCCGGTTCTGCACATCGCCTTCCGGTGTCACCATAATAAGCAGAATGCGCTTTTCAGATAAAGCCATAAACTCTATATAACGAAATACGGCGCCACCTGACCGTTTGGGTGTAATGACGACGCCAGCAAATTGCGTCAATTCAGAGAGTAATTGCGAAGCAACACTGATGAGTCTTGACGGATTATCTGGATGCATTTGGTGTTCCAGGTGGGACACCTCTTTACTATCTAAAGACTGGACTACCAGCAAACTGTCGACAAAAAAGCGGTAACCCAGTGCAGTTGGTATTCTTCCAGCTGAGGTGTGGGGGCTCGTGACATAACCCATTTCCTCAAGATCAACCATGACGTTGCGGATCGTGGCGGGACTGAGATCCAGTCTGGAAAATTTAGAGAGCGAGCGCGATCCCACCGGTTCACCCTCATGGATATACCGTTCAACCAATGTCTTCAGCAAGATTTTTGCACGTTCGTTAAGCATCTGTTTATTCTACACGATTCAACCTTGCTGGCGAGTATGTTCTGGGGTAAAAATTCTGCTTATTTTAATCTGGGGGAAAAATGGTTTTACCGATCTTTGCATATCTTTCCAAAGATTGTTTTAACAATATTTTTACCTTTCAGATATGCTGCGTTAATATTCATAAGTTTTCCAAAGATAATTCGATATCTCAAATATAGATTGGTTTCAATGGGCGCATTTTTCAACAAAATTGCATTGATCGGTAAGCATAAAAATCCAGATATCCTGACTCCATTATTGAGTCTGGCACGGTATCTGGCCGGCCGTAATTTCGAAGTGGCACTTGACCAGTTGACTGCATCGCATATCGGAAAGATTGACTATCCCGTGCTGACACTAGAAGAAATTGGCGCGCAGGCTGACCTTGCCGTGGTGTTGGGAGGAGATGGCACCATGCTGAATATTGCACGAATTCTTGCGCCATTTAATGTGCCCCTGGTTGGGGTCAATCAAGGACGGCTTGGTTTTCTGACTGATTTGACGGTTGATACCATGGTGGAAACGCTTGGCGCCATGCTGGATGGGCAGTTTGTAATGGAAAAGCGGATGTTGCTGTCTGCGGAAGTGTTACGAAACGAGGTGAGTGTGTTCAGGGCGTTGGCATTTAACGATGTGGTCGTTCACCGGGGCGTCAGTACCGGTATGATTGAGTTTGAGGTGCGCATCAATGATGAATATGTCTACACTTTGCGCTCAGACGGCTTGATTGTGGCCACGCCTACGGGGTCAACAGCCTATGCCCTTTCTTCAGGAGGGCCGATTCTACATCCTGGCCTTGATTTGATTGAACTGGTTCCAGTATGTCCTCATACCTTGAGTAATCGTCCTATCGTGGTCGAACCGGATGCGCTCATCGAAATCAAGGTGCTTAATACGACTGAAACGAAAATTTATGCGGATAGTCATTCCTGGTTTGATTTGGGGGGGCATGACAAAATTATCGTGCGGCGTTTTTCCGAGACAGTCAAATTGTTGCATGCAGTCAATCATAGCTATTATCGCATGCTGCGGGAAAAGCTGGGTTGGAGTGAAATTCCTCAGAAAAATAACTAATTGGCTGGCATGCTGGTTCATTTGACCATTCGTGACTTTGTGATTGTTGATTGGGCTGAATTAACGTTCAAACCGGGTTTTACCGTTCTGACCGGTGAAACGGGTGCAGGAAAGTCGATTCTGATTGACGCATTGATGCTCGTATTGGGAGAGCGTGGTGAGGCGGGTCAGATACGTCATGGTTGTGAGCGGGCAGAAATCATGGCCGAGTTTGATATCAACTCTATTCCTGGCTTGCAAGATTGGTTGCGGGAAAAAGATCTGCAAGCTGATCCCGGCGTTTGCCTGCTTCGCCGTATCCTTGATGTGAATGGGCGTTCACGCAGCTATATCAATGGCTGTTCCGTAACTTTGCAGCAACTGCGTGCCGCCGGTGAACAGCTCGTCGATATTCATGGGCAGCATGCGCACCAGTCTTTGTTACGTGGTGAAATACAGCGTGATTTGCTGGATGGCTATGCAGGCAACGGCGAGTTAGCCAAGGCGGTTGCAACAGCTTATCAGCATTGGCAGCAATTACATCAGCAACAATTGGCGTGGGAACGGGATGCAGCTCATTTCTTGCAGGAGCGCGAACAACTGGAATGGCAGCTTCAGGAACTTTCCGCACCGAATTTCTCACTTGAAGCGTGGCAGATCTTGCAAGCTGATTATAATCGCTTGTCTCATACGGCAAATTTGCTGGAAGCAGCCGAATCAAGCTTGGAAATATTATCAGAGAGTGAATCAGCTGCGCTGGGGCAACTTCATACCGTGCTCGCTCGCCTGCGTCATTTGCTTGATTATGATAGTCATCTCAAGTCTCCTTATGATTTATTGGAAACGACCCAGGTTCAATTGCAGGAGGCGGTCTATGAATTGAAGCACTATCAGCAAAGTCTGGATCTTGATCCACAAAGGCTGCAGCTCACTGAAGAGAGGATGACAGTCATTCACACCCTGGCTAGAAAATATCATATTCCTCCAGAAGAGATACCTGATTTATTGGAGCGGACAATTCAACGCTTGCAGGAGCTTGGAGGGGATGCCGACGGAAGCGATCTTGCCGCAGCAGCGTCATCGGCAAAGACAACTTATGACGAGCTTGCCAATACACTGAGCATCGCGCGGCGAAAAGCTGCTGAAACGTTGGCATGTCAGGTGACTAGAGCGATGCAGACGCTGGCCATGTCAGGAGGTTGCTTTGATATCGTGCTGACGCCATTTAGCCATGGCAACGCCCACGGGCGGGAGCAGGTCGAATTTCAAGTTTCAACTCATCAGGGACTACCGGCGCGCCCATTGGCGAAAGTTGCCTCGGGAGGTGAATTATCCCGTATCAGTTTGGCGATACAAGTGATTACCAGTCAGGTAGGTACTGCACCCACCCTGATATTTGATGAAGTGGATGTGGGTATTGGCGGGCGGGTCGCTGAAATTGTCGGCAAACTCCTCAAGCAGCTAGGCAAAACGCGCCAAGTGCTCTGCATTACCCATTTACCCCAGGTTGCCTCGATGGGTGATCAGCATTGGCAAGTGTTTAAAACAACCGAACTGACTGCCGATAAAGCGGTATTGAGTTCTATCCGCTCACTGAATGGGCAGGAACGGATCGAGGAAATTGCGCGTATGTTGGGAGGTGTGAATATTACTGCCACGACACGCAAGCATGCCGCCGAGATGCTGCAGAGAAATAAGCTGGATTGATATCTCTCTCAGAGCCACAGCGTTACCGTATAAAAAATTCTGCCTCCATCAAATCCACGTAGCATACGTTTATAGCGTTCAGTTTTTTAGTTTGTGAATGCTTCTTTGTGAAATCACGCGTACAGACAATGCCGCTAACGCTTCCTTATTAGCCATAAGTTTTTCAATCGACGAAGCATTGCAAGTGCGGCAAATTGTCGCACATTGACTAATCAGTTTTTTTGGCTGAATGATGATTACTGAATATATCTATTGATTAATCAATGCAATACGAAGCGGGCGTGAACGCATGCAAAATAGGAAAGGAGAAGGTGCGACAATTTGCCGCATTGTTATTTGCTTGAGTGAACCAGATAATGATTTACGATTATCCATTGATCTGCTTTGAAAAGGTAGATGGAGGTCGCAAGTACATTTCAAGTTAAATTTAATCTCGGCAAGTGGAATGGGTCTTTAGGGCTGTTGCCATGAATAAACCACATATTCATCATTTTTAGATATTAGACAGGGAGCTGTTATGAAAAAAAATAAAATCAGAACACTAACGCTGGCTTTAGCTGCAGCCATGCTGGCAGGCATGGGGCAGAGTGCGCTGGCGCATACTCGCTTGGAAACAGCGACACTCAATGAAGGAATTAGAATACTCAATAATGTTACCATTGGTCATGGCTGCGGTGAAAAAGCAATTATCGGTACTTCAGTGGTTTTTCCAGATGGCACGGATTCTTCGATTACTGTCGGGGGTCAGCCTCATGGTGGACCGTTAACCGATTTTGTTTCAAACTGGGGACCGAACGTTCAGCCTCTCCAAACACGGGCGGTCTTTGATTTTGTGGATGAGAAACAGGGGCCGACAGGTAATGTCGTCGGATTCTGGTCTGGCGGTGGATCGGGCATGCCGGCTCACATGAACGCATTTGTTCCTTTTAGAGTCAGTGCGACGAATATCGAACCGACTTCCTGTGCTAAAAGCGTAAAATTCTTCGTTTCCATCGCAGATATTTGTGAGATTAGCGGGATTGATGCCTTGCGCAGCGGCGGCGGGGAAGCCGGTGCAGTTGCCAATCTGTGGACGCATAATAATCTGGGGACGCCCTATGATCGCGTGAGCACCACAGATGATGGGCCCGCTTCGCTGACGATCACGCGCGACCTGACGAAGAATCCGCTGCCTGGGTCATGCGGTGAGGGTGCCGAGGTTGAGGTGAAGCCCTCTGCGGCACAGATCATGCGTGATATGCCGATCAAGTTCAACGGTCAGCAAGTTTGGCCACAATAAACGTTATATTTGGTGGTTGCGCACAGAATCCACGATCCTGTGCGCAGTAATAACAATAGATGACTCTTGGCGCTGAAAAGGGGTATGCTTACAGGTTGCGTAAATAGTATCTGAAAGCAGAGAAATGATTTGATAACACGCTTGCCAAGGTATTCGGGTTTAAACTGAATATCCGGAAGTAAGAGTAAGAAAGAGAGGAGAATACGACATGATAAACAATCATCCATTTCTGCAAAAAATATTGACATTGGCAAGTATCATCCTTACCACCGGTTATGCTGCCACGATCAGTGCACATGGCGGGGGCGCCGTACTTGACCCTGCTGGCAACAAGGCAACGTTTACTGCCTTGGCGCGCGTGACCTGTTTTGATGATGGCTATGGACAACCGGATTATCTTGCTGCCAAAATCAGAGATAATTCTCCCCCCGTACCCGGGATGTTTGTCAGTCTCCAGCTTCTCAAAGGCAGCAAAGCGATCAGCATTACCGATATCACGCCGGGTGATGCCAATTTCAGCCCTGAGGTAACCCTGCAAGGGGGGAATGGAACGTATTATATGATGGCGGACAAAACCATGGCCGGCGCCCGGAATTTTGAAGTCGAATGGCACTGCAAGACAGCGACTGGTGTGCATACTGGTACAGATCTTTTTGTAGATCAATTCGAATAGCCGCAGTTTTGCTGATGAGCAGGTAGATGTCTTTTTAAAATAGGATATCTTTCTAAAATGATTAAGCAAGCCAATTTATTATTTTCAGCCAGCCTGATACTTTGTCTTTCAGTGGTGTCGCCTGCTTGGGCGCACTTGGAAGGGGATACGCCGCCGCCTCAATGCCAGTTGTCTTTTCTAGATGGCAAGTTGGCTGAAGGCTGGGAAACGATGAAGGGCGCAGTGATTTATGTGGATTTCTGGGCCTCCTGGTGTCCTCCTTGCGTTAAATCATTTCCCTTCATGAGTCAGCTCACGCATGAGTTGAAAGACAAGGGTCTGAAAGTGATCGCTATCAATCTGGATGAAAGCGTTGAAGACGCCAAAGAGTTTCTTACCAAGCGTTCTGTCAATTTTCCGATCTTGATCGATGCCAGTAAACAATGCGCACAAGATTTCGGGGTGATTGCCATGCCATCCACTTATATTATCGACAAGAAAGGCTTTGTCCGGCATATACACCGGGGTTTCCGCGCGGGAGAGGCTGAAGAGTTACGTAGTTTAATTGAGCAGCTTTTGATGGAAGAGATATAGAGGCAGTTTGTATTTTTTGTGTTGCTGCAAAAAATCCCAGTTTGACTCATTGATGAAAGTAACTCGTTTTATTGTCATTTGCATCGCGTTATTCAGTGAAGTAACTTTGCCGGGCTGTGCTCAGGTTGCTCCCTGGGAGCGCGGTAATCTTGCTAAATCGCATATGGCGCTAGACCCTAATCCATTACAAAGCAGTATTCGGGGACACATCTATGGTAGTCGCGAGGCTGCCGCAAGTATCAATTCTGCAGGAGGGGGTGGCGGCTGTGGCTGTTTCTAAGCCATACCCTGATGATAGGTTTGAACGCTCCACACTCAGTTGGTTTAGCACAACATTCAGTCGATAATCCTGATTCTCGCGATTCGAAAGTTAGCCTGACTTCCAGCCGTAAAACAACGCTGCAAGCATTGACGTCTGCAGCGCTCGTTTTACCCGGCCTGTTACTATCGCCTGCACAGGGCGCAAGTAATGACAGCGTCAGCTTTCAATATAACCGGTATCAGGAAGGCAAGCGCAATCTCTACAATGTGCACAGCAATCTCAAGCCCATCATGGTGGATGTTGTGCATGGGAGTGGCAATTTTACCTTTCATGATCGCGTAAAGTTCTCATTCAGCTATACACAGGATACATGGTCAGGTGCGACGCCCGTCACCACAGCGCCTCTCGTAGCCAATGGCAATCGGCCTATTCTGGCAAACTCACCTGATGGGGTGATTACGGTTGGGGCGTCTCCTCTTGTCAATACCCAGGTTCTGCTGGATCATAATTTCAATCTACTTAGGCGGATATCCGATACTGAGCAAGTAGTCGATCCGCGCACTGTGCTGATTCTTTCTTCCGCATCCCCTGAGACCCGTAATCAGGCAAATTTTAGATTGGGTTATGAATGGAATGAGGCGGCTGTTAATGCAGGCGGTGGATTTTCATTAGAAAATGATTATGAATCCAGCTATGGCAATATCAGCGGCCGCCTGGATTTTAATCAGAAACTCACCAGCCTGAAATTCGGAGCAGGGTATACCAGCAGCGAGACATCCGCCATTCTCGATCCTGACCTGCTGCCTTATTTGACGCGCACTGCTTATGCAAATCAAATTGAGCGGCGCAGCGGTTCGGAAATCTTACGGGGCGATCGCCAGGATTGGACCGCCAATCTGGGATTGACGCAGGTTCTTGGCAAAGGCTCGTTGATCGATACCAATATCGGTTATACCCATAGCAGCGGCTTCATGGAGAATCCGTACAAAGTCATGACGGTTATTTTTGTTAATCCGGATACCATTAGTCCTGATCCAACTGTTCCTATCAGTGGGAATGCGCATGCCTTATTGGAGCAGCGCCCGAATATACGCAATCAACTGGCTTTGAGCAGTAAATACGTACAGCATATCAGCCCAGTGGATGCCGCCTTGCATTTGAATTACCAATTTTCATTCGATGATTGGGGAATCAATGCGCATACCTTTGAAGCGGATTGGGTGCAACCACTGAGTCATGGATGGACTATTACGCCTCGAATTCGCTATTACTCGCAAGATTCAGCCGATTTCTATCAACCGTATCTCATTTCCAACCAGGCATTTCGTAAAACGGCTACCGATGCCTCAGGGCGGCAAGTCTGGGTTGATGTGAATAATCCGAATCAACAATTTTTCCGTAACGGAAATGATAATTTTTTTGATGCCAACGGTAATCCGGTTGATGCCACTGAACTTAATCTGCGACCCCAGCTGGTTTCGTTTGATGCCGCCAAACTGCCTAAAAGTTTTTCCAGTGATCATCGTTTATCCGGTTTTGGTTCATTGAGTGGGGGAGTTGTACTCAATAAGAGATTTACCAAAGGAGTTGAGCTAGAGGCTGCTTTTGAATATTACACGCGTGCAAGCTCACTGAAACTGGGCGGGAATGGTCAGAGCAGTTTTGCTGATTTTGATTTCTACGTGGCCAATGCCGCGATTAAAGTGGATATGGATGCGATTAATTCCCGCATGAATAAAGAGACTGCGCACAACCATGCAGATCACGATCATGGCAAGCAGCATACCCATGGTGCACACTCTGTTCCGGCCGGCATCATGTTTGGCCACATGCTGGATAATCCAGGTGAACTGATGGTGGGATATCGTTTCATGTATTCTCGCCAGGCAGGCGATATGTTGCATGGCGCGCACCAGGCGAGTGATCTGGAGATTGTCAACCAAGGCTGTAGCGACATTACCTTGTGCCGGTTCACCCACACCGAGATGAACATGAAAATGCATATGCTCGATATCATGTATGCGCCCACGCGCTGGTTGAATCTAATGATCATGCCGCAATTCATGGATATGGACATGAATTTGCGTCAGTTGGAAGGACGTCCGCCACCCGTCCCGGGTGTTCATGAGCATAGCGGCACTGGCGGCCATACAACTGGCGGGGTTGGCGATACCATCTTGTCATCACTCATCAAGTTATATGAAATACCCGGGCACAGGCTGCATGTGGGTTTAGGTATCAGCGCACCGACCGGAAAAGTAGACTTGAAAATGAGGCGCATGTTTCAGGTTGATGGAGGGTTATTTCACTTTGACATGCAATTGGGAAGTGGCACCTGGGATTTTTTACCTAACCTGACCTATAGCGGCACAAGCGATCGCTGGTACTGGGGAGCCCAGCTTTATGGCGTCAAGCGGATGGAAAGCAGCAATGAGTCAGGCTATCGGCTTGGTGACATTTTTCAGGCATCCACTTGGGGAGGGTATCAATTGTCCAATTGGCTGGCAGCCTCGGTACGGGGGATTTATACTTACCGCGATAGGATACATGGCAATTTCAATAAGTTTAACGCGCGTATCGGTCCGATGGATTTCCCTGCCAATCATGGTGGGCAATATTGGGATATCGGCATTGGCATCAATGCTTCCGTGCCTGGCGGCAAGTTTGCGGGGAATCATTTCGCCTTTGAATGGGTGCAGCCGTTGCGTGATGACGTCAATGGTTTTCAGCTTGAACGTAAAGGCGCGCTATCAGCTACTTGGCACTATAGTTTTTGACAGGAATTTCCGATTCGAATACTTTGAATTACCTGCCTTATCTACCCTTATTCGATGAAAGACCTGGATGCTTATGACCGTATTGTTACAGTGTTAAAACAAAATAAGAATTCAGGGGGATTGTGAAGATTGTTTGAATATTCGTTTCAATGAAACTTTACCGTTTTCCCTTTAATGCAATGGGTACGGCCTGTGAGATACAGCTTTATGCTGTAACCGAGGCTAAAGCAGAGCGCGCTGCGAATGCAGCAATTGCTGATGTCCAACGGTTAGAGTCGGTTTATTCACGTTATCGTGAAAGCAGCTTTCTGTCAGAAATTAATCGTGTTGCAGCGAAAGGAGGGAGTATTGTTGTCGATAACGAAACAGCCGGGTTACTGGATTATGCAGAGACTTGCTATCGTGAAAGTGATGAATTATTTGACATCACTTCGGGTATTCTGCATCGCGCCTGGCATTTCAAATCAAATCAATTACCGGATGAAGCGGTTATCCAGGTTTTGCTGGATAGAATTGGCTGGCATAAGCTGCGTTGGGCATCGCCTATTCTTGAATTTCCGCTTGCTGGCATGGAGCTTGATTTAGGCGGTGTCGTTAAAGAGTATGCGGTCGATCGTGCTGCCACGATATGTTGGAATATGAATATTCAACATGGGATGGTGAACCTGGGAGGGGACATCAAGATTATTGGGCCGCATGCAGACGGCAGTCCTTGGCGAGTCGGAATACGCCATCCCCGTCACCCAGATGTCCTCTTACAGACGCTGGAACTCTATTCTGGCGCACTTGCCAGCAGTGGGGATTATGAGCGCTGTATCACCATAAACAGCATTCGTTACGGTCATGTCCTGAATCCAAAAACAGGCTGGCCAGTCAAACGAATGGCTGCAGTGAGTGTCGTAGGTGATTTCTGTGTTATTGCAGGTAGCGCTTCAACGATTGGGATGCTCAAGGAGCATCAGGGCAAGGATTGGCTTGAAGATCTCGGATTACCCTATCTATGGGTAGATGTCGATGGGCATATCGGAGGCTCGCTTACGGAAGAAGGCGGAGATGTTCTGTAATTCCATTTCTAAATCAAACATGACGCGATGGCGAGCCGCAGACAGTATAAATAAGACGGCAAGGAGAAGTCGACAAAGCCAGGTTTGATTCAGAAATGGGATAAGACTGGTAAAAGCTTGGTTAAATAGCGCATTTTTAGAATTTGTAGCCCCGGTGAAGGGCAACCACTCCGACAGTCAAATTAAAATATTCTACTCGTTCAAATCCAACTTGCTGCATAAGCTGTTTCAGTTCTTCCTGCGAAGGGTGCATACGAATCGATTCAGCAAGATAGCGATAGCTTTTTTCATCCTTGGCGACTAACTGCCCCATGGCAGGGAGTACTTTGAAGGAATAAGCATCATAAAAAGGTTGCAGTGGTTTCCATACTTTGGAGAATTCCAGCACGATAAGCGATCCACCCGGGCAGAGTACACGCAGCATTTCTTTGAGCGCAATATCTTTATGAGTCATATTTCTGAGACCAAATGCTACGCTGACATGATCGAAATAATTGTCAGGGAATGGTAGTTTTTCTGCATCGCACTGAGCTGCTGGAATGGCTACGCCTTCATTCAACATGCGGTCCCGCCCGATTGTCAGCATGGAGTTATTGATATCGGTTAGCCAGACTTGGCCTGTTTCACCCACTTGTTTGACAAACAATGATGTCAAATCGGCTGTTCCACCCGCGATATCGAGAACCCGATCTCCTGTTTTCGCGCCGCTTGCGTCGATAGCGAATCGCTTCCAGAGCCGATGCAAGCCGAGTGACATCAGATCATTCATCAGATTGTAGCGTGCCGCCACCGAATCAAAAACATCTGCGACTTTATGTGCTTTTTCTGCTTCTGAAACAGTTTTGAAGCCAAAATGGGTAGTTTTTGTCATGTCAAATAATTGAGCGAGAATTCAAAAAATGATGGAGGCTCATGAAAGCATATTTACTGGATGAGTCATGCCGTTTCATGGTTAATGCCTGCTTCTTTTAACCGTTGCAGATAACGCTGCCACATTGCATCTTGGTTCAATCCATAATTATAAAGTAAATCCCACGAGTAAAGCCCGGTATTGTGACCATCAGAGAAATGCAACTGGATAGCGTAATGACCTACAGGCTCAATATGCGTAATTGATACATCCTCCTTGCCTGTTTGCAGGATTTCATCCCCTGGGCCATGCCCCCTTACTTCTGCCGAGGGAGAATAGACTCGAAGAAACTCGCAAGGTAGTTGAAAAGTCTTACCGTTATTGAAGGAGATTTCCAATATCTTGGATTTTTTGTGGAGCTTTATTTCGGTCGGAATAGGAGTGTATTTATTAAGTCCTGCCATGGATGTCCATTTAAGAAATTAAGATTGACGATATATGACATCTATGATGATTGTCATAAAAGTGTAATGATATCTTTATATTATCTCAGAAATTTTTAGAAAATATTTTTTGAGTGGAGTCGCTGATGGCTGCAACAATACTGATCGTGGAAGATGAACCCGCAATCCAGGAACTGGTTTCATACAATTTACGCAATGCAGGATACGTTATTTTATGTGCAAGCAGTGCGGAACAAGCGAAGGACATGGTTAATGACGTGTTGCCAGATCTGGTGCTACTGGACTGGATGCTGCCAAACATGAGCGGCATCGAGTTTGCCCGGCTGCTACGGCAAGGGGCGAGAACGAGGGCGATTCCCATTATCATGTTAACGGCGCGCGTAGAGGAGAGTGACAAAGTTACCGGATTGGAAATTGGTGCAGATGATTATATCACTAAGCCTTTCTCACCCCGCGAACTCATTGCGCGCATTAAGGCAGTGCTACGCCGGCGCTTACCAGAAGTGTCAGATGAAGTGGTTGAAGTGGGCGGACTAAAATTAGATCCGACAACACATCGGGTAACTGTTAACGACGATGGGGGGAATCAATCAAGATCATCAGAAATTGTACTGGGACCGACCGAATTTCGTCTGTTGCACTTTTTGATGACGCATACCGAGCGTGTGCATACGCGAGGACAGTTGCTTGATCGCGTGTGGGGAGATCATGTCTTTGTTGAAGATCGAACAGTGGATGTTCATATACGAAGACTGCGTAGGGCGCTTGAAGAAGTCGGGAAGGATGAGTTGGTTCAAACAGTGAGGGGGACAGGTTATCGTTTTTCGACACGGTGCGAAGTCGGCGCTGAATAAACTAGTACAGCTGAATCATTTCCAGGGTCGGCTGGAAAGTGAATTCATATGTGCCTCCAGTCGATTCGCTGTTTTTAATGGATTGATTGTAGTTTTTATCCTGGGATGCGCCTAATACTCGAACATTTTTTCTGTGCCTGTCTGGTTTTTCAAGCATAATACTCAGCGAGTGAATCTTTCCCAAGTTTGCTGCCTGGGAAGATGTGAATTTCTAAAGTATCCAGAAGAATTTTTTTATTCCTTCCCGAGACCGAGATATTGACGTGTTTGATCTCTGGCAACGTTTTACTGGTATTTTCCTGCTGATAGTGGTTACAGCCGTGCTATGGGTTGCGGTAGATGCTGTAGCGGCACTGCTTTTATTCAGCTTTATCCTGTTAGGAATAACGATACACCATACCTATTGCCTGGCTTCTCTTGATCGATGGTTTCAGCGCTTTGACCATACTTCTGTTGATCCCTCCACGATATCCACTATACCCAGCAGTTTTGGCCCATGGGGAGACGTATTCATCCGGCTGACACGTTTTATCCGGCGCTATTATCGAAGCCGGCAGACCCTGAGCAAGGCGCTGGAACGTTTGCAGCGCGCAACATCAGCAATGCCGGAAGGGATTATTATTTTGGATGAAGCGGATCGCATTGAATGGTGTAATCCCTCTGCTGAACAACACTTGGGCTTGGATTTGAAGCTCGATATTGGCCAGCATGTGACCCACTTGGTCCGGCAGGTACAGTTTGTAACGTATTTGGCTTCAGGAGATTACAGTAAACCCTTGGTGATCAAACAATCCCGATATGAGGAGATGATACTTTCACTCCAGTTGGTGCCTTATGGAGACAAGGAGAAGCTGCTGATCAGCCGGGACATTACCCGCTTTGAAAAAATGGAAATCATGCGCCGGGATTTCATCGCCAATGTTTCACATGAGTTGCGCACTCCTTTGACCATCATAGGCGGCTTTCTGGAAACGCTGTTGGATGAAGAGATTAAAGACAGCGAGATGGAAAAACGTGCATTAACTTTGATGGCTGATCAGGCAAAACGTATGCAACGGCTGGTTGAGGATTTACTGACCCTGTCTCGGCTTGAGAACGCCCAGAATATCTTGCATGAGGAAGACATCGATATTGCCGAATTGCTGCACAGCTTGTTTCAAGAAGCTCAATCGCTCAGTGCAGGACGCCATCATATTACTTTGAATATTTCAAGTGATGCTCGATTACTAGGCAGTGTGGATGAATTGCGTAGCGCTTTGGGTAATCTTGTCAGTAATGCCGTGCGTTATACGCCCGAAGGCGGGGAGATCTCATTGAACTGGACAGAAGAACAGAATCAAGGCTTGTTTTATGTCCGGGATAGTGGTATCGGCATCGGACCAGAGCATATCTTGCGTCTGACGGAGCGGTTTTACCGGGTTGATCGCAGCCGTTCCCGAGAAACCGGTGGAACAGGTCTGGGATTGGCGATTGTCAAGCATGTCTCAGGTCGTCATCAGGCTCGCTTGGAGATTGTCAGCGAAATAGAAAAAGGCAGTATTTTCAAAATCTGGTTCCCGGCAAAACGCTTGGTAAAGAATAAGGCAAGCAGTACTGCTCATGACATAAGTTCCGTATCTTCGAGTAAAACCATTCCACCGGTACCGTAACCAGCCTTTAAGGCAGCTTTCTCAGATTTCTTTCCTCAGCAGCAGTAAGCAGTCTCAGGCAGGGCAAATAACCATCATAGACGATGCCATGAACTTCTACGTGTTTTTGCGACCGTAGCATGCTGACCAGATAGTGTATGACGCTACTGGTAATGGTTTGCCCCGGTACCAGCACCGGTATGCCAGGCGGGTAAGGTGTGATCTGATCAGCGCATACTCTTTCCTCAAGATTTTTATTGACCTTATCTTCTTCATCCAGTAGCGGTGCTAGTTCGCCACCGCAGTAGAATGCATCGCGCGGCAAGTATCTCAACTCGGTGAAATGAGGAATCTCCGGCGTCTGGTAAAGCCGCCGCGGCGCGCGGCCTTCACGCGCAATGCGCATCAGCGCATCATAAAGGCGCGATACCTTACTGCGGGTTGTGCCGATAGTTAGCAAGAGGGTAAGGGTGTTGAAAGTAGATTTCTCCACTTGAATATTGTAATGCTCGAACAATTCACGAATCAGCTCTTCTACCGTAAAACCGCAGCGTGAAATATCCACCGTCACCTTAGTGGGATCGAGCCGGATACTGTCATGCTTGACTTCATCAGGCAACAGCTCGGGTAGCTCGAGTACCTGAAATACTCCCGTGGAATTGATATGCGAACGCAGTTCTCTTGCGAGCTCCAGTGTGCGCGAGAGCAACTTGTACCCTTCCAGCGTGGCCTGCTTGCGCGCCACATCCAGACTCGCAATCATGCTATATTGCGGACTGGTGGAAGTATGCATATTGAAATTCTCGCGAAACAGGTGCTCGTTGAAATCGGGATCATTGACATGAATCATGCTGGATTGGGAGAAAGCGGACAGCACTTTATGGGTACTTTGCGTCGCATAGTCAGCACCTGCTTCCAGTGCAGTGGGACGGAAAGCCGGGTGGAAACGGGCAAAGCCATACCAGGCTTCATCGATAATGACCTTGATTCCTCTCGCATGTGCAGCTTCGATGATCGGGGGAAGATCATAGCGTAGGCCATCGTAGGTGCAACTGGTCAATATCAAGGCTTCTGCATCGGCATGCTGTTCGATGGCGTTGAATAAAGTTTGTTTGGAAACAGGCCCATAGATACTGAATTTTTTGTTGACGGATGAATCGAGATAAACCGGATGGGCCCCTGACAGGACTACGCCGTGATGCACCGACTTATGGCAGTTCCGATCCAGCAGCAATTTCTCACCGGGGGCGAGCAAGGTCTGGAAAATCACCTTGTTGGCAGTCGAAGTGCCATTGGTGGCGAAAAAGGTACGGCGTGCGCCAAATGCTTTGGCTGCAATTTTTTGCGCTTCGGCGATGACGCCGGTGGGTTCCATCAGCGAATCAAGCATGGGCACGGATACGGACAGATCGGCACGAAAAATATGCTCACCGATAAATTCGTAGAAATCGCTTACCCAGGGACTGTCGCGCAGTGAATCACCGGAAGAGTGTCCTGGCGTATGCCAGGCATCCTTGGCCATCAAAACATAATGCTTGAGCTGATCATAGAAAGGCGTGCGCGCCTTATCCTGGAGCTGCGCGTTAAGGATGCGGTACATGCCGCGGTAGTCACGCTCTTCACGGTAAAAATAGCCGTCCACCGTTTCGGAAAAGAGTGCGTCAACGACTTCATCCTCCTGCTCCTGCGCGATCAGCACATAAATATTCAGCTCAGGGCGAAAGCGAGAAACTTTCTGCACCAGCTCCAATGCAGTCATCTGCAGATTGCGCGCGCCTTTGCGTTCGCTTTGCAGGGTATACAATTTATCGTCGACTACCAAAGCCTGGATGTCACCATCCTCCTCAATGGCTTTCAGTGCTTCATGCGCAGTCGTCACGCCTGTAAAGCTGATACCGAGCGGATTTTCCATCGACTTGGCCGCGACGTTTAATCCTTTAATGAATGCCTTCAGAATCAGCTTCTCGTCATTGATGAGGAGAATGTGGCTAACGGGTTTCTTCATGAAATGTGAGTAGTCAAAATAAGCATAAGAACGGGAAATGACAGCTTACAATGCTGACCCGTATGAATTCAATTGAAAATTGGTGCGGGGGTTCTTCGAATTGAGCATTACTCTGCCCTCAGTGCATCGATCGGATTGAGCCGTGCGGCGTGCATGGCGGGAATAACACCTGCCGCCAGGCCGATCAACACGGATACTGCCAAGGCGCCCATGACAAAATTCCACGGAATACTGACGGGTAAACCGCTCACCACGATTTTGAGCAGCGAGGCAAGCGCGGTGCCGATCGCCAGCCCGGCTAGCCCGCCGAGTGTCGAGAGGACTGTAGATTCCATCAAGAACAGCAGGCGGATACGGCCACGGGTAGCGCCTAGTGCGTTGAGTAAGCCAATCTCCGCAACACGTTCAGCGACGGAGATATGCATGAGCGTTACCATGCCCACAGCACCGACCAATAGCGAAATACCGCCCAAAGCAGCGACGGCGAAGGTGAGGATGTTCAATACGGTGGACAGGGTGCTGAGCATCTGTTGCTGAGGAGTAAGCGTAAAATCCTCGCGTCCATGCCGTTCAATCAGAATGCGTCTAATATCATCCATGATCGCTTGCAAGGGCGCATCAGGAGGGTAAACAATCTGAATTTCCATCAGGCCTTCGCGGTTGAATACTTCCAGTGCCCGAGTAGTGGGAATGAACACGGTATCATCCAGGTCGAATCCGAGAATTTGTCCTTTGGGCGCCATGACTCCGATGATACGGAAACGCGAGCCGCCGACCTGCAAGATCGCACCGAGCGGGTTGGCATTGCCGAATAGCTCGCTATGCGCTTTTGCACCGAGCACAGCAAAGGCGCGTGGATTGCGTGGATCATCTGCAGGCAGGAATTGCCCAATTGCTACGCTCATATTGAAGGCTTTGTCGAAATCATGGCCTTGCCCGTAAACGGTAACGCGCCGGCTGCGGCCTTCCGCACGGATTTCAGCATTACCCATGACACTGGGGTTGACATATTGAGCATAACGCGAGTGCTTAACAGCCAGTGCATCTTCAATGGTCAGTATGCGCGCACTGCTGATGGAGCCAATCGATCTGCCATGCGCTTTGGTTTTTCCCGGGGTAACGTTCAGGATATTGGTGCCAAACTGGGTAAATTCGGCCAGTACGAAACGCTGAATCCCTTCACCAATCGATGTCAGCAGGATGACGGCCGCAATGCCAATAGCAATCCCCGATGCGGACAATAGTGTGCGGAGCCGATGGGCTGTCAGGGCATGGAGTGCAAACTGAAACGTGTCCAGTATCTTCATTTGCCACTCAATGCCTTGACAGGATCCAAGCGCGCAGCGCGGGCGGCAGGGAGCAGGCCGGCAATAATGCCGGTTGTCAGCGCAACCAGGATGCCGGCCAGACTGGCCCAGACAGGCGGCCAGGCAGGAAGCTGCGGGTAAGCCAGGCGGATCAGCAGGCTACCCAGATATCCCAGAATAAGACCGAAGAGCGCGCCTGTAAGGGATAACCAGGCGGCTTCCGTGAGAAATAAGCGGCGAATATCGCTCGCAGGCGCGCCGATTGCCTTGAGCAAGCCGATTTCGCTGGTGCGCTGGCTGACTGCCACCAGCATGACATTCATGACCAAAATGCCGGCTACCGCCAGGCTGATCGCAGCAATCCCAGCCACACCGAGCGTGAGCGCTCCCAGGATACGGTCGAAAGTGGCGAGCACAGCATCCTGGGTAATGATGGTCACATCCTCTTCGCCATCATGACGTTGAATCAGCGCCTGACGAACGGCTTCTTTGACTGATGGAATATCACTGCGGTTCCGGACTTCGATCAGGATGCGAAAAAGCGAAGTGGTATCAAAGAGCGCTTGAGCATGATTAATCGGAATAATGACGATCTCATCCGAATTATACCCCATCGTTTCTCCCTGGCTGGCCAGGATGCCTGATACGATGAATCGCCGGTCAGCCAGTCTGATCCGCTGACCTACTGCGTTGCCATCGGGAAAAAACTCTTCAGCCAGTTTTGCTCCCAAGACGATTTGTGCGCTGTGTTGCGAACCATGTGCCAGAAAGCTGCCTTGTGCAAGCTCCATGTGCCGGATGGGCAAAATATTTGCGGTGCCGCCCAGCACAGTGACCTCCCGCAAGCGGCTGGCGCCAGCGAGTTCAGCAGATCCCACATTGAGCGGAGCATAGCGCCGCACCTGAGGAAGCTGACCAACCCAGCGAGCATCTTCTAATGTCAGATCACGTGGAGTCTGCCCCATGGCTGCGCCGGGGAAGCTGCCAGCGGTTTCAGCACGGCCAGGCAGAACGATGATCAGATTGGTGCCGATTGATGAGAATTGATGAATCACATAGCGGCGCGCACCATCACCCAGCGCAGTCAGGACCACGACTGCCGCCACGCCCAGCGCCATCGCCAGAATGATGAGAAATGAGCGGATAGGGTAACTTGCGACTGTTTTGAAGGAAAATTGCAGGGTATCCCGTAGCTTCATTGTTCATCTGCCACGATATGGCCATCGCGCATGGCAATGCGGCGGTGTGCCCGTAATCCCAGCTCGCGATCATGTGTCACCACAATGAGAGTAGTGCCGGTATGATGCAGATCTTCCAGTAGCGCCATCACTTCCGAGCCAATTCGATGATCGAGATTGCCTGTTGGCTCATCCGCCAGCAAGGCCGTTGGACGCAGAATGGTCGCACGCGCAATTGCTACCCGCTGACGCTGGCCACCGGATAATTCAGCCGGCCGGTGCCGGGCGCGTTGGTTCAGATTAAAAGCGACCAACGCCTGTTCCACGCGCGTTTTGCGCTCAGCGGGCGGAATACCGGTCAGGATCAGCGGCAATTCGATATTTTCTGCAGCAGTAAGGCGGGGAACAAGATGAAATGACTGAAAAACGAAACCAATTTTTTCTCTACGTACGCGTGCCTGCTCGGTTTCAGTCAAATCGGTGACGTCTCTGCCATCGAGCTGATAGTGCCCGCTATCTGGCCTATCCAGCAGGCCGATGACATTGAGCAGGGTGGATTTTCCTGAGCCAGAAGGTCCCATGATCGATACATACTCGCCCGAGGCAATTTCCAGGTCGATGTGATCGAGCGCGCGAATTTCCTGATCTCCCATATGAAAGGCGCGGGTAATGGCTGAAAGCTGAATCATGGTTGAGCTGTTTTGGGCTTGACGATCACGCCAGCCACGGCAGTGCCTTCGTCACCAAAGGATGTCACTATCTGATCGCCTTCCGCCAAGCCACTGATGATTTCCGTAAATGCCCAATTGGCCAGCCCCATTTCCAGTGTACGTTCTTCCAGACGATTATGTTGACCCATTACCAGTACTTTGCCCTGTTGCCGGATGGCGGATGTTGGAATACGCAGAACCTGCTCATGCCGATCGGTGATCACTTCGACATCCGCGCTGTAACCGACCAATAAGGCATAGTTTGAGCCTTCCGTAAAATTGACTTCAACATCTACAGTGCGAGCTTGCTTTTCGATTTCTGTGACATAGGGCGCAATACGGCGCACTGTTCCAGCAAAGGATTGACCAGGCAGTGCGTCCAGCGTAATGCGCGCTTCCTGTCCAATTTTTATTTTAGGCGCATCCACTTCATCCATCGGCGCGCTGACATACAAACAGGAATCATCAATCAAATCGATCGCAGGAGGTGTAGGAATGCCCGGCGGGGAGGGCATGGTGTATTCACCCAGTTCGCCCGTGACCTGGGCGATGATGCCAGCAAAGGGTGCATACAGTATGGTGCGATCCAGGTTGGCCTGAGTGACTTCGATTTGTGCTTGCGCACGCTTGACATCCGCTGCCGCAGCAGCGCAGCCTGCCTGGCGGGCTTGCGCAGTAGCATCGGCATCTTCGGCCCGCTGTGGACTGACAAACCCCTGGGAAACGAGTTGCTGAGTGCGGATTGATTCGCGCTGGGCATTTTCAGCCATGATACAGGCTTCGCGTTCCCGGCTTTTGGCGGTAGCCAGTTGTTGTTTGGCCAGCTCATGTTGTGCCGCCAGATCGGCATTCCATAGCTTCAGCAGGATTTCCCCCTGCTTGACGCGATCGCCTTCATCTACGGGCAGCTTGATAATTTGTCCTCCCACAGCAGGAGCCAGTTTGGCTCGCCGGCAGGCCTTGATCGTACCTGCGCGCGTATTGACGACAGTGGCTTCTACTGTGCCACGTGTAATCGTGGCAAGCTCAACTTCCACAGGGGGGTTGCGTGTTAACTGCCAGCCTGCATAACCCAGCAGCGCAACGATGAATAGAAAAATCAGCGAATGGGGCAATATTTTTGTTTTTTGCATGATAAAAATGCCTGAGCTATTTTCTTTGCTGGCTCAATAGGCAACTGTACTCAGAGTGTGATTATCAATTTTTATTAGGAAAAGAAATGATCGATTACGCGAGAATCGTTTGCCCGATTATGCCACGCATTGAAATAAAATCAGATAAAGTTATGTGCATGTTAGCCGGGTAAGGGCTATTCGAATCATTTTGTTAAAACAGGGGAATCAACCATGAGTGATGCAACAGAATCCAATTCCATTCCTATCTGGCGTGGATCATTTATTTTATCGAATGGCAAGCAGCCTGCAGGCATACGGGACACGCGGCCAACCGATGCTGATTACAGCGTGCTGGATCCCAAGACATTCAATGCAATTGAAGCGGATGCCTTATTTGACGAAATCAATCGGGCAGAAACCCGGATCGGGCAATCTGTCCTTTATCGCTCATTGGCCAGGCCTACCCATGACGCACAACTGTTGCAAAAAAAACAGGAAGCATTACGTGAGTTGGCAGCCCATCCCCAATTGCTCGCAGCGCTTGATGGCTTTGTCAAGAAAATGGCGCCTGGAGAAGAATCACTCTATCATCTTCTTTATGGAGAATTTGCGGGTGGACTCACCACGGATAATCCAAAAAATAAAACGGGAAAGCTTGAGTTTGGGGGATATGGCTATCATCAGTTCATTGATGGAACTGAATTTGCAATCGATTTGGTTGAAGAAGCGGATTCACTGCCGCCGGTGCAAAGCATTTATTTGCAGGAACTGATTCAGGCCATGCGTGATTTTGGAAGTTCACGAACCTACGCTTTGATGCATGGCCCAATTTACGTTATCGATGGCAAGTTTAAAACCAGCGAAGAGAAACCCCGCTATCTGCCTATTCCCCGTTTCCGCCCATCCATGTTCAAATGGCTGCCATCACTGATTTTTCTGTCTATCGTAGCGGGTCTGCTTTATTTCTTTCAAAATATGCTGGTTGAGTTAGGTGCCAGCTATATTGGTTACGGTATCCTGATCCTGACCGTGCCGATTATTCCCATCATCATGCAAGCCGTCAGTTCTTCCGACCGGGATTCGGTGATTTATCCGCTGCAGAAGCTTTTCCGTCAAAGTCCTGATCTGGCCAAGGCATTGGAAGCACTTGGCATGATCGATGAATTACTGTCTTTGCACCGCTATGCTCAATCTGTTCGCAAGGAAATGGCATTGCCTGAAATCATCGCAGCCGGGCAGCATACGCTCACCGTTACGAATGCAAAAAATCCATTGCTTGCTAGAACGCGGCCAGACTATGTGCCCAACGATATCAGGCTGGATGCAGCCAATCGGTTATTGATTATCACCGGACCGAATAGTGGTGGAAAAACAGCTTATTGCAAAACGGTCGTGCAGATTCAATTACTAGGGCAGGCCGGAGGTTATATTCCAGCATCAGCCGCCCGGCTGGTGCCAGCCGAGCATATTTTTTATCAGGTACCGGAACCGGGGCGCCTGGATGAAGGAATGGGGCGCTTTGCTCACGAATTGAAGCAAACCCGCGAGATTTTTTTCAATTCGACCGCGCTCAGTCTGGTCGTGCTCGATGAGCTCGCAGAAGGAACGACCTTTGAAGAAAAAATGACGCTTTCCGAGTATGTGCTCAAAGGTTTTCATAAGCTTGGCGCAACGACAATTCTGGTTACGCACAATCACGAGCTGTGCGAGCGTCTGCAGAGCGAGGGCATAGGCAGCTATCTGCAAGCCGAGTTTCTGCCGGAAGGCCCCACCCACCGGTTGATCTCGGGAATATCCCGGGTCAGCCATGCCGATCGCGTGGCGAGTGCCATCGGTTTCAGCAAGGAGGATGTAGAAAAACATCTGGCGACATTGCCAGGAAAACCCTAGAAAAGATCTCTCTGGTTAAACGCCGTCCGGCAGGAGCACCGGCATGCTCATGCCGATTCGCGGTTCGGCGGGCTTGCCGGAAACAGCAATGGATTTACTGGAACGGTCTGCCCGTCAGTGAAATCAGGCATTTGATTTTCCGCTTTTGTAGCTGTATTGATAAACATATTTGCCATAGCCATATCCATGCCGGGAAGATAATTGAGGCAGATCGTTGAACACGATGCCTTTCAAATTGGCTCCGGCCTGCATAAGCCTTTTGGTACTTTGCTCCAATTCCCGCAGGGGATGTTCACCCGCTTTGATCACCATGAGTGTGGCGCTTGCGAGGCGGCCAATAATCGCTGCATCGGTGACCGCCAGAATAGGTGGTGAGTCAATGATGACGAGATCGTACTCCTTGCTGATATTCTCCAGGAAAATCCCAAAGCGTTCATGCAGTAATAATTCTGATGGGTTGGGCGGGATGGCGCCGGTGGAAATAAAATCGATATTGGCGTGAGGTATTTTATGGATAGCTTCCTCTGCTTTGATCACCTCAAAAATAAGCTCGGATAGACCATTTTCCCTGGGGACGGCAAGTGTTTTATTGATCGCGCCTTTGCGCATATCGCCATCTATCAGCAATATTTTTTTACCCGCATCGGCCATGACCACTGCGAGATTGACCGAAACGAATGATTTTCCGATATCCGGGCTGGGCCCGGTTATCATGACGATATTATTTCGCGCTTCCAGGAAAGCAAAATGCAAAGTGGTGCGTAAACTGCGCAAGCTTTCTATGGCGATGTCGTCCTTATTTCCCAGCGCCAGGATAGCCGGTAACTGATTATTTGCCGGAGTATTCTTTTTAAGTTTGTTATCGAGCATTTTCTGGCTGTCGCTGTGCGGAATCGTGGCATATACCGGAATATTCAGGAGCTTCTCGATTAAATTGGGATCTTCCACTCCCCGATTGAGTGATCTGCGAATAAATGCAGTTACCACGCCCAGGATTAACCCCAGCATGAGTGCAATCCCGATAATCAGCCATTTCTTCGGTTTCACAGGCTTATCAGGCAGCATGGCATAATCGATGATCCTGACATTTCCTATCGTCCCTGCTTTTGCGATACGGATCGTCTGGGCATTGTTCAGAAGCGTGGTATAAAGCTCGGTGTTTACTTTGACATCTTCGGATAGTCGTAGAATTACCTGCTGCGTCTCTGGCAATATCTCGATTTTCTTTTCAGATGAAGTGATCTGGCTTTGCAGTCGAGCAATCTGTTTATCGATGGCAATAATAGTGGGGTGGGATTCAGTATATTTCTGGCGCAATTCATCCCGCTTCTGTTGTAGCAGGGTGATTTGAGTTTTCAGCTCGACGGCGACGTTTAATATATTCTGAGTTTCAAGATTCAGGTCAATAGAGCCTTGGCGGGTTCTATATTCATTTAGTGAGGCGGTTGCGGCATCTAATTGCCCTTTAAGAAGAGGTAGCTGTTTCTCCAGGAACTCCAAGGTTTTCTGGGATTCAGCCGATTTTTCATCAACATTCTGCTGAACGTAAATATTGGCGATTTCATTCAGAATGCGAACAGCGGAGTCCGGACTGTGAGATTCTACGGTTAATTCCAGTATTCCCGTGCCTTTGCCTTTCTCAGTAATAGAAATGCTCTCTTTCAACTGGGTGATCGCCTGGTTCTCGGATTGGCGCATCACGGTAAAATAGGTGCCTGGGCGGGATTTTAATAAGGACACAAAGATTGCGACGGACCGCGAATCGCTGCCTAATTGTTTGCTGGCCAGTTTCCCCACCTCGCCTTCGAGAATAATCTCATCATCATAAATAAGCTTGAACTGACCCTGCTCGCCTGCCTGCAAGAGTAGCTCCTCATCTTCCCAATCGGTGGGCACGGTCAAAGTATCGACCTGAATGGCCTCACCACCCCAGGCATAGTGAGTTTGTCCCAATAAAGGATCAGACACAGCGCCATCCTGATTGCGCGCTTGGACATACCTGGCAATGGCTGCTCCAATGACAGGAAAATATTTAGGTCTTGCGGTGATGTCCAAATGCAGGCTTTGAATGGTTTTTCCCAGGATCATCCGGGATTTGATCAACTCGATTTCAGCCAATACCGGCGTTTTACCCTCGAACAAGCCTGCCAATGGCTCAAGTCCGGCAAGCGACTGCGAATTTTCTTTCGCTTGCAGCAAGCCATCGGCTTTGTAAACGGGTTTGTCAAGAAAGGCTTTGGCGATTCCCAGTAAGAGCGTAACCAAAGTGATGGCGATGATTAACCGTTTACTATCCAGTAGAACGCCTAATAGATCACCCAGGTTAATTTCATCATCATCCTGATTTACTGAGTAGTCCATTGGAGGTTTAGAGTGATCAATAGCTGGATTAGACATGGGATTGTGCATAAAAATGGTTAACTAATTATTGATAATGTCTGGCGGGAATGCGGTAAAGGCTATCTGTCAAAAGATGCAGGCAGCATAACCCGTGCAAGAATTTTTGCCGTACCAAGACGGTTTCTTTACCGCTCCGAGTCCTGGTCATTTAGCGTCCAATGAACGGCTGAACTTTTAACGAGCCATCAAGTGAGTTCAGCAAATTAACGGTGGGTTGAATTTGCGCAATAATTTGATTCCAGCGAATACCCTCGGCGCGATCGACATAGATCACGTCACGTGGCTGCAATGGGAAGCGGTCGGCCAGCAAGAGCGCATCCGGAGATTTCGCATCCAGATGGAAAATTTCTGATTTTCCCAGGCCGCCTCTAAACACAAAAATTCGGGCAGGATCAGAGGTTTCCTGATCAAAGCCACCTGCCTCACTGAGCGCCTCAGTCAAGGTCATACGCGCTTTATTCATCACCAGGCTACGCGATCTGCCAAGGCCAGTGGCGCCAATAACCCTAAAGTTGGTTTCTCCCAGTACAAAGACTTTATTAAAGGCGCTATCGGGTACATTCAATACATCCCCATGCTGGAGCAGCACATTCTGGGTGATGTCGCCACCTTCATAAAGACTGAGCAGGTTAATACTGTAAGTTTTATCATCTCTGGTTAAGGTGATATTGCGCTGATCGGCTTCTGGTTTCACGCCCCCCGCTTCGTTGATTGCTTCCAGCACGGTTAAAGGGATATCCCTGACGAGCTGAATCCCGGGCTTCGCCACTTCTCCTACCACGTAAACCCGCTGACTTCGATAGGAAGCCACGCGGACATCCAATTGTACCTGCTCAATATATTTCGAAAGCTTCCGGGTTAACTCATCACGAATTTCCTCAACAGTTTTGCCAGCAGCCTGAACAACGCCTACATAGGGATAGAAAAATGTGCCATCTTCACCCACGACATTACCGGCTGCTTCTGGAGGACGGAATTGACCTGCTGGAATGGTTAACTCGGGATGATCCCAGACAGTAATATTGAGAATATCCCGGGGGCCTACCCGATATTGATCATAAGGTTCTTTGGCTGGAACGCTTTTTATGGTCTTGGACCCGATGCGATAGTCGAAATAATGGTTGGCAACATTGTCCGGACCCAGGCTACGGTTATTAAAATCCTTTTCTAACTCGACGATTAACTGGGCGTCAATGTTTTGAATGTTGAGTTTTTTTAGAATGGTTTCATTATTCTCCGTAACCGGCATTTCTACGCTTGATTGCCTGGAGAAAGGACTCATATGCTGGCCCGGTATGATGGAGCAGGCAGCCAGTTGACTCAGTACAATAAGCGTGAAGAAAATTTTTATACGCATAGAATTCATATTTTATGTCAATACCCACTGTAAAAAATCTTCGTCCAATTATTGAAACATGATGTATAGGTAATCCTGACTGATTTGTCAAAACGGCCTCATGAATTTGACGAATTCATTTAATGGCTACAGATTTAAGTGAGTTTCTTTATCCATTGAAAAACGCCTTGATCTATCAAAGTCAATGTTGCTTCGAAAACAGATAATTCTTTCTGATAGGGATCGGCTATATCAAACTTTTCCCATTCACCGAGACGGAAAACTTTTCCTTTGGTGCTGGGCTCAGCTTCCTCAATGGCATTTTTCTGCAATGTTTCCATTACCAGAATTAACTCTGCCTTGCGGATCATCTCGCTATTAAGCTGGCAGGCACGATGGCTCGAAATGTCTATCCCTTTTTTCATCATCACCTGACAGGCCTTGGGATCTGCCTTATGGCCGATAAGCGCATTAAGTCCAGCAGAACTCACGAAACAATCTGCTTTGCCTGATTCGATCAATGCTTGCTTTAATAATCCTTCGGCCATTGGACTTCTGCAAATATTGCCAATACACACTATTAATATATTTTTAAACAATAGATCGCTCTTTTACCCAGGAAAATCATTTTTAATCATCAGATCAAATGACTTATTGATTCTATGAATCTTGTGAGTTCTTTTTAACCACATCACTATACAGTTTCGTAAAATGTTTTCTTGTGTGAAATCTTTTGATGTTGACTGCACCTTTCCATAAATATTATCGGTAGACAGCGTGGTATCAAATTCACTGAGTTTTTATTATGCTTTGAGATGGAGTATTTATATCTCTTTTTGAGATAGTGGTAGTTTGCGAAATGGGATGAATATACCCCGTTTTTTGCCAATTGTAACCACGCCTGAAATTGCCATGCCATGTCACATGACTAGATTTTTTATGAGATTTTTTTACCCAGATCGGGTTTTTGAGCAATAATTACATTGCATAGAAATGCAAAGTAACCTCTTCAGCCAGGTTGATTTAGCCAAACGTTTGCTCAAAATCAGCGATTAATTCTGCTATCGCTGTTTCTGGAAATCGATTGATTCCAGCAGCCGCCTCGCGCCCGCCTCCCTCCGGGTAGTGGCGGCAAAAAGCTGAAGCACCCTGTGGATGTGTTCTGGCAGCGCGTATGCTGACCGAAAAGGTACCTTCTCCATCCGGGCAAAGAATCAAATGAGCACGCCCAGGGTACATTTGCGATAGCTCATTGGCCCAGATACCGATTGCCCGACGTGCCCAGGCTGTATCCGGCAACTGATAAACAGCAATGGCAGGTGTAGCCAGTTCAGGCATCAGCGCTGTGACTTGCTCCATATCATTGGCATAACCTGTTGCCAGCACGGCCAGTTCAGGTGAGTACTCGTAGGCATGGCGCGGATCAGCGAAATGCCGCATCGCCTGAAAAAGTGAAGCAGGGTGGAAGTGCAGATCCTCGATACGCGCACCATAACCATTGTAGTTGAGCAATTCACCCAGTTGACGTAACCGCCTAATATCGGCTGCATTCAGGTTGAGTTCAGCACAACGCTTCTCAGCGACCTGCACCAGATTATCACCGAAAGCAGCGGCAATGGCCCATAGCGAATAACGTTCCTTCAGATAGCGATCGACCAACAGGCTGGTGCAAACTTCCGGGGACTCGTCAATGATCGCTTGCAATCTGCTATGAACAGGAATTTCGCCGGCAAAATGATGATCAAAATAACGAATGTTTGCGCCTATCGAAAGCAATCGTTGAAGATCGGCGCGGTTGCGATCAAGCGAGATATCCAGAACGGTGATTTGATCACCCTGTGTGGCATCAACTTGCTGTAGCAGGGCGATTTCACGTTTGACGCCGGTAATCAATTGAGCACCCACCGGATCAGCCAGCCGAAGCTGGATCAGCGCGCAAATGCCGTCAGCGTCGCCATTGAAGACGTCAATGTATTTTGTCATGTTGATTCTCCAGCGAGATTTTTCGCGTAGCAGCGCCAGAAAATCTAATTGCCGCCGCGTTTCGTTCGCAGTAGAGACTCATCATCCTTTACTGCGTGAGCTGCATCATCACATCGAGCATTTTCATAGCCATGGTTTTTCTGTCGTATTTCTTTGCTGCTTCCAGGCTCCGTACTTTATAGCTCTCATAGACAGAATGATTCTGCAGCAGGGATCTCAAATGTGCGACCAGTTCATCGGCATTTTCCGGTTCAAATACAATGCCTACTCCTTCATCTCGTACGATATCCGCCGATTCTCCCGCCACTCCGTGCAACACCGGCAGGCCCATGCCCATGCATTCAAACAGCTTGGAAGGAATAACAGTGGTAAACAGATCAGTTTTTTTCAGGTGAATGACAGAAACATCCAGCAATGACCAATAGCGCGCCACCTGATCCTTGGGGACCGAATCGATGAAAGTGACGTTATTCAGTCCCCGTCGCACTGCTTCATCCTTGAGCGACTGCTTGCGGGCACCATCACCCATCAGAATAAAGTGGAACACCGCACCCTCAGGCAGGGCACGTATCTTTTCTGCTGCGTCGAGCAAAGTTTCCAGATGGTGCGCCAGGCCATGCGTGCCTACATAACCTGCTACAAATTTACCTTCCAGCCCCAACTGACCAATCAGTTCAGCATCCTTGGGCATGGGCTTGAAACGGGACATATCCACGCCATTGGTTACCACCGAGATTTTATCGCTGCTTACGCCGCGCGCTATCAGGGTTTTCTTGAAGGAATGGGTGACAGAAACGATCCGTGCCGCTTTGTGGTAAAGAAACATCTCAAGATGTTCCAAAGCGCGAATAGCCGTAGAATCCTGCATTGCGCCTACTGCCTTGATCGATTCGGGCCACAAATCACGCAATTCAAATACGAAAGGAATTCGCTTAATCCGACTCACAGCATAGGTTGCACAAACTGTAAAGAACTGCGGCGATGTTCCCACCACCACATCCACGTTACGTACGAATAGCCCTGCCAAGGCCGCTGTCACCATGAAGCTCTGGTAATCCAGGATGCGTTTAATAAATCCTTCATTGGCCGTGATGTACGACCATACCCGAATTACCCGAATACCCGACATTTCTTCGCTTTGCCACAGCCGGTTGCGGTAACCTTCAAATACCCGTCCTTTTGGGAAATTGGGCGCGCAAGTAATTACCGTGACCCGATGCCCTGTCTTTACCCATTCGCGGCAATGCTCGAATGTTCGTGAAGCAGGCGCGTTTACTTCCGGTGGAAAATTATCGGTCAAAAAAAGAATATGCATGTTATGCCCAATCAAATTGAATATCGCTGCGGCCATCCTGTAACCGCAGCACCAGGCAGCGGGATGGTTTACTGATGCCAAAACAAGGGTGATAAGTTGTTTTCTCTACTACCAATTCACCCCTCTTTATCTGCCAAGCTAGCTTATGGCCATTAGCTAAGCACAAATGGCCAGCAGTCTTATCATCGAATACTTCTAGCGTCACCGACGGATGCAAATGAAATCTTGCTTCTGCATGACGAAAGCGCCCACTGACATGATCCTTGATCACTAGTGAGGTGGAGTCAAATCGCCATTCTCGCGTATGCACAGGTTGGCCAGGCAGGCGACAGTAGCCATTATGGCTGCAAATCACTTTTACACTATCCTCGCGCATTATTTCCAGATCTATCGGTCGCGCCCGTCGCGCTACCCGAAAGCCCGCCCATACTTCTGAAGAATTTTCATCATCTACAACTACCGTGTTGTGGGCGGCTGTTTCCCGCTGACGCAAGCGTTCTGCACTCAAGCCATAGCACGATGTTCCCGAGTTCACCAGCACCCGCTCACCAAATACGGAAAACTCGAATGATAAGGTATCGGCATGAGCATGCCCCGGTAGATAATCCGGTCCAATCGGCGCTACATCCAGCAATGCAACCATTTCGGCTTGTGCTACACGTATATAGCCGCTTTGTGCGAGATGGGTCACTCCTTCCAAGGTATGTTCAGAGGTTATCAATCCCAAATCACTTGCATAACGTTTAAGCTCAGCCGGTGTTGGTGCAATACCGATTGCCGCATCATTGAATAAACTGATTTCTCCATCCGGATGACACATCGCAGCTAGCCAGTTGTACATCGATTCGATGCGCGTGTGCCAATCCTCAGTAGTAGCTTGCCAGTGTGCTGGTATCGCGCTGGCAAAAACCGTTGTTACGTTGCACAAATCCAGCATATCTTCCAGCGCCAGCGCATGATACATGGTGCTGCGTTCAAACTGCCCGCCATCTGTTAATATTTGCTCCGGTATCTCTCGTGCCAGGATACGCATGCCTTTCTCCAGCCACTTTGCTGCTTCAGGGTCATCGAAGAACAAGCCAGCAAATACTAACGCTTTAGCATTGGCAAACAAATGATTGCCGAGCAAATGAATTTCCAATCGCTGTGCTAACCAGCGTACCTGCACTGCCAGACTCTCGATGCATTCAGGTGGCAACTCATTATTGCTCAACGCCCATTTGATCCAGTTCACAATGCGCAGGGAAGTAGGATATGGCTCCCAGCCAGACCCCACTGCAGGTGGATTTTCACTTACCCAGCGCAATAGCAGGGCATTGTGCCAATCACTACGTGTTGCTGCAT
>CAZKPL010000018.1:0-5517 GCA_964554625.1 uncultured Nitrosomonas sp.
CGTCTGATATTACCTGCATATGGACGCAAGAAGGGTGGTTATATCTTGCGGTAGTCATCGATTTGTTCTCCAGAAAGGTGGTGGGTTGGGGTATGAGCTCAGGGATGAAAGCGAGTCTGGTTTGTGATGCATTGCGAATGGTGATCTGGCTGCCCGACCAGAGCCTGGACTGATAGTACATTCGGATCGTGGATCACAGTATGCCAGTAAAGCATATCGCAAATTGCCGAAAGCACATAGGTTTGTAGGTAGTATGAGTCGTTTGGGAAATTGTTGGGATATTACAGCACAGAACAAACTGGGTATAGGTTCCCTGAATTTCAATGAAGAAAAAGGTTATGTTACCAAACTGTATGGAACGGCATTCACTCTACTTTGCCAGATGAGTGTCAGCTTTAAGTAATTGTTTAATCATGGAAATCAAAGAATTTAAGGGGTTGATGAAATCATTCTCGCAGTTGAATTGTCGGCAATGTATCAAGCTTTACAAGAAATTGGGTCATTTAGTTGGAAAAGACCAGACATTTAAATCTATCCACTTGCTAGTGGAACAATGTTCGTCGTGTTCGCATTGCGGCGCAGACGATTTCTATCGGCATGGCTGGGTGCGTGGTTTGCAACGTTACCGATGCAAAAGATGTGGTCGGACTTTCAGTCGCCTCACTGGCACGCCACTTTCCCATCTTCATCATAAAGACAAATGGCTAAATTACGCGCAGAGTATGGAGTATGCTGCGATCTGAAACTGTTCGCGAAGCTGCGACAGCAACTGGCATACACCGTAACACGAGTTCTCGCTGGCGGCATTGCTTCCTGAATTTGGTAAAAGGCGATCGTTCGCAGCAACTTCACGGAATTGCTGAGGTAGACGGGACATACATTCTTGAATCTGAGAAGGGAGCTCGGTGCATAAAGCGAGAAATACGTAAATGCGGTAGTTTCGCGACAAAACGTGGCATTTATGATGAACAGGTTTGTTACTCATTGCACGAGACCGCCCGGGGCAGACATTGGATTTCGTAGCTGGAAAAGGCCCTGTGACCAAAGCACAGTTACACGATTGCCTGATGCCTGTTCTGGATAAAAGATAGTTTGCTGGTTAGTGATGGGAACCCATCATATCATTCCTTTGCACAGGAAACCGCTATCACTCATGAAGCCGTTAATTTTTCCGCAGGAGTTCGAATCAACGGTGCTTTTCATATACAGAATGTCAATGCTTATCACAGTCGTCTCAAAAATTGGCTTAACCACTTCCATGGCGTCGCAACAAAATATCTTTCCAACTACCTTGGCTGGAGACGCGCTATTGATACCCGTCGTTTAAATACTCCTGAATTATTTCTTCGCGCCGCTATCGGTCTATTTCCACACACTTCAATGACATAGCCTGAATTTTTGAGGGTATATGCAGAAATCGCCGAACCCATGTCAGCGTCTTCCGAAAAAACGAAGCAGGTAATAGGGAATGGTTTCGACAGACAATTCTTCGAGGAAAAAAGGCCAAGATCAATAGCAAGCTCGAAGAACAGCTCCCGCTCGAGGCGAGTTTCTACCAGATCGCGACATTTGGCGCAAAGCCATACAAAAAGTATGGACTGAAGCTGGCGGCAGGCCAGATATCGTTATAAGAGTTCTTGCTATGCGGGGATGAAGGTTCTGAAGCTATTCACAGTAGAACGGAATTAAAACCTGCTTAGCTTATAAGCTGTTGCACCAATTGAGTGACCGCCCACAACAGGAACAACCCATAAACACAACCAAAGAACCATGGAAAGCTGACAGCCCGGTGGGCCCACCATTGTCGGCGTTGCCGGAAAGCCCAGTTTGGCCTGAATACGGATGGCTCGTTGCGTAGATCCTCGATGGGTAGTTGCATTTCATGCAGCCGATAGAGATCACTGATGAGTTGCCGTTCTTGCCATTCCGGCGCTTGCTCAATTCCTCTTAATTGCCATTCCCAGAGCGCATTCCGTCTGGAAAATCGACCCAGGACAATTGCCATTTGCCAGCAAAGTAATATCCCGAATACAGAGAGCAGGATAATCAATATTGTAAACGGCAGCGCCAACGACTCCCGTGAAATCATCACACCAATCACCGCAACAAAGATCGAATTAGCCGTCAAATAGGCCGACAGCATGTTATGGTAATCGCGGCTCCCGGAAGTCCACAGCGTAAGCAAATGCTCATAGGTGGCTCTCAAAGAGGGTTGTCGAGGGGGCATTCTGGTTTTGTCACTATCCATAAATGCCAAGAGTATCAATCATCAGGATGGAAAGAAACTTTACGAACATTATCCATGAAGCTAGACGATACTTTTCTGTTTATTAATCAGGCTAGATCTGTGGTCAGCGTGATCTGACCTGAGAGCACTTTGTGGATCGGGCATTTGTTGGCTATACGCAGCAAATCGGCACGTTGTTCTTCGGTTAAATCACCCTCCAGGTGAATGCCACGCCGTAATTGATACAGTCCAGGCTCTTCCTGATGGGTGATGGTGATTTGAATAGCCTCAAGCGGGATAGCTTTACGCTTGGCGTACAATTGCAGGGTGAGCACCGTGCACGCACCCAATGCGGAATCAAGCAACTGGTGTGGATCAGGGAATTCACTTTCCCCCCCTGATGTCGGTCCAACATCGGACATCCAGGATATGTCGCCCTCCTGTATCAAACAGGCTGTTTTGCCACTTGCGGCTGACCAGCTCACGGTTAGACTCATATTTATCTCCTTCTTTTGTTGTACTCAATAAATCGTTATTATTCCTCATTTGGCAGCTCTTTGGGCCTTAAATCGAATACCAGCACTTCAGCATCCAGGCCATGGTTAAAGCTAAGCTCACGTTCGTTGCGTAGCCGTGCACCATCGCCTGCGCTCAAATACTGACCATTCAGTACCAGTGATCCACGTGCCACATGCACATAAGCATGACGGTTTTCTGGCAGATTCAAGGTAAATGCCTCATCGCCGTCAAATAGTCCCGCATAGACACGCACATCCTGATATACCGAGAGCGATCCGTTTTCACCGTTGGGTGAAATAATCAAACGCAAGCAACCGCGTTTCTCCGCCGCATCGAAATGGCGTTGCTGATAGCGGGGTTGCACTCCCTGCCGATCGGGCACAATCCAGATCTGCAGAAAGTGAACCAGCTCATGCGCTGAAGGATTATATTCGCTGTGAGTGATGCCGCTTCCAGCGCTCATCATTTGCACATCGCCAGGGCGAATGACTGAGCCAGTTCCCATTGAATCACGATGCTCGAGCGCGCCTTCGAGTACATAGGAGAAAATCTCCATATCATGGTGAGGATGAGTACCAAAACCCTGTGCGGGCTGCACCCGGTCATCGTTGATTACCCGTAAATCCGAAAAACCCATTTGGTTAGGATCGTGATAATCACCGAACGAAAACGTATGCTGAGAATATAACCATCCCAGGTTGGCGATACCACGTGCGTTAGCAGTTCTGACTTCTAACATGATAATCTCCTGTTTTCTGTAAAAAATTAAACGCCATCACCGTAGAGCTTGCGATCTAACGACAAGCGCCCAGCGCCAGTCAGGGCAAGTACCAGCAAGCCGCCTGCTATGCTGATATTTTTCATCAACATGACTTGCTGGATTGGATCGGCTGAGCCGCTATGAAAAATAATACCTGTAGCCACCGAAAATCCAGCCAGCAAGAGGGCTGCAACGCGTGTTTGCCAGCCGAGTATCAAGGCAAGACCGCCGCCTATTTCCAGTGCGATGGCTAAGGGTAGTAAAAATCCTGGCACCCCCATGTTGACCATATACTGCGCGGTCCCTTCATAGCCCATACCCAGCTTGTTATATCCAGCCGTGACAAAAATGAATGCTATCAGTATTCGCGCCAATGGAAATAGTACACTGGCAATAGCGGGTTGGATCAAGAAACGGCTTACAGAACTGTGAATTACTTGAAGCATGATTTTTTTTCTCCAAAAGTAGATCGTAAAGTCGATACGATACTACTGTTCCATAAAACAGATAAGTCAATTAATATGAGAAGAACTGTTATTAATAATGGAACAATAATGCTACCTAGTCACATCAATCTCAACGACTTGGCCATGTTTGAAGAAGTCATTCGTGCAGGGGGATTCAGCGCAGCCGCGCGCAAGCTGAGTCAGCCGAAAGCATCAGTCAGCCGGGCAGTTCAGCGCCTGGAGAATGATCTCGCCGTTCGTCTGATTCAGCGCACTACGCGTAGCTTACGGCTGACAGAAGCAGGTGAGCTGTTATATCAGCAAGCCAATGTCTCGCTACAACAAATTGGCGATACGCTATGCCGTATCAGAAATATGCATGAGCAGCCCGAAGGGCACTTGAAAATTACCATGCCGGTAGAGTTCGGTATGTTTTTCATGGGTAGCCTGATTGCCGATTTCATGCAGCTCTATTCACAAGTGCATGTGCAAGTGGATCTCTCCTCACGCTTGGTCAATCTAATCGAGGAAGGATTTGATCTGGCGCTGCGCATGGGTGCAGGAATACCACAGGATTCGAGTCTGGTTGCCAAAAAACTGGGTAAATTACCGCTCAAGTTTTATGCGAGTCCCTATTATCTGGGCAAGCATGGTCGCCCGGATACATTGCAGGCGCTGATTAAACACGAAAGCATCCTGTTTCGCCATAGCCACCAGCAAACCATTCGAGCTACCTGCCACTTCCCCCAAAAAGCAGCAAGCAGCTGCGTTGAAATTCAACTCCATGGCAAGCTGAGCGTGGATCATTACAGCGTGATGAAAGATGCCGCAGTGGCGGGTGCAGGCATTGCCTTGATGCCACCCTTTATGTGCCATGCTGAGGTGCTGACCGGCCAATTGGTGGATATTCTTGAACAACATGATGTCGATACCGATCAATTGTTTCTGGTTTACCTTACCCGTAAACATCAACCCGCAGCGGTTAAAGCCCTGATCGATTTTATGACACAGCGCCTGCTCTCACATCCATTGCTGAACCTGGGCTAAGCCCAGGTGCGCAGAAAATAAACTGCGCCATTCACCATCGTTCACTCGGATAAAACCTTATATACAGCTGCGGCAGAAACGCCGAATACAACATGCGCAGCCACCGTAATCCAATCCCGCGTATCAACAAACCACGGGAAAATGGCCACAAAGCCATACATGTTAATGGCGAATACTCCCAAACCATATAAGCTGCCAGCGATCAGCGAGGTTTTTAAGTCAAGGCGGCGAATCAGCCAGGAGAGGGCTATTGCATAGATGATTGAAAGGCCAGAGTGGATCCCTGTCGCAATGAACATAACCTGCCAATCCAGTGTCGCTGGCGGTGGTAACACTCCCTGCCCCAATATGATCGCTGCAGCAAAACGGGCATCCCGATATAAAATCGAAGGTAGCGCGTCCCAGAATGCCCACCAGAGCAGGATCTGCACAACGGTCGAGAATACCCCCGCAGCGATGCCTGCATAAAGCGCAGCAGACCAGAATTTTGATGGCTGAGTCACCATAAAAAGTTAGCC
>CAZKPL010000018.1:5617-7817 GCA_964554625.1 uncultured Nitrosomonas sp.
TATATGAGAAATCGCATCGCTCAACAGAACATCAATGGCCGAAACCAGTATCAATGGCAGCGGTGTGCCGATAAATACGGGCAATTTGCTTGCTTCTCCTTGCCCGCTGCAAACAGCATGGTTGTTAGCCGGTTTTTATTTCCTGACTCTGCGACAAGCTATAGTGATAAAGACGGTAAATAATCATTTGTGATCCATTTTAAAATGGATCACAAATTGTTCGTTAATGGAGTGCAGACTAGGTATTTTCAGCCGCTGTACTCAACGCCGCTCTGATATAGTCCGACGAGATTGATGTTGGCCTCGTTTACACTAGAATTTGCAGCCAGTATCAACAGCTCAGCCTGAGTCATGGTGCCTCCGCTGCCTTGCAGCATCTCAACATAAGAATCTCGCACTGCTGACGAAGGTTGCTCGCCTACTATGTTTTGGTAGACAAAGTTGACAAAATCGACATTACTCGATGAGCCTGCCAGCGAAATGAACAACGGCGTATTGACGACCATCTGGCTGACTTGCAGCATTGATTGACCACTATCGAATAGCTGTAGCCCGATCGCCACGTATTCAGGAATGATATTGTTCGCATCAAAGGCCGCACCGATGAGGCGCACAGTATTTCCGGCTGCCTGGCCCTGGGCAAGATCAGCTGCGAGATTTTTATCCAGGAAGTGGCCCCGCTCTATATTGTACAGATCGTCGTTACCATCTGGCCCGGTCACATTAAAACAGGATCCATGCACACTGATCACATAATCCGAGCTGTTACCACTAAAGATTACGGTATCCGCACCGGCACCCCCATCCAATTTATCATTACCCGCAAGCCCGTTCAAAATATCATTACCCGCCTTAGCCATAATAATGTCGTCCCCAGCGGTCCCAACGAGATTATCTGCACCATCGGTAGCACCCGCCGTTTCATTGCCGGGGACGGTTCCAGTCGCGCCAGCGAGATTCTTGGGTGAATTGACCCCGATCACGCCATCATGGTTGATCGCATTCATACCATCGATTGGCAACGAGGAATAGGTGATTGCGTCTGAAGTCGAATGGTCCGAATTTATTAAACTAACGGTCGCACTGCCACAATTAAATAAAAAGTCATCAGAAATAATAAAATCCGGAGTCACAATACCAAGATTGGCGAAGCTTTGTGTTGCGACGAGTATGGTCGCGCCAGCAGTGTTAGGATTGGGAAGATCTTTGAGTAATCTGATAGCTGTAGTTGAGCCATCTTGAGTGACTCTGATCGTCTGATCTACGCGAAATGTTTCCCCATTAACGGGATCAAGTGATATTTCTATAAACTGAATCTTGCCGCTAATGTCCGTATAAAGCTCGTTGATGCGGTATGACATGGAAGCCCTCCTTACCAATGAAGTGGATAAACAACGACGGGGGGAAAAATTCTATCGCACATTCTCCGAGAGTGATAGTAATTTAATGAATAAAAAGACCTAATATGATATATAGTTAATGTAGAACGACAGTTTACCGGGTTGCGAAATGATGGCGATACAGCTTAAACTTTAATTATCCACAATTTCCGTGGATAAGGCTGTGGGTAACTGCTTTATGTCGCGGAAGGATAATGCTTATTCCCGCTGCTTCAAAAATGTCCCAAGGCTTTCCCAACTCTGATTAATAAACAAACTCACACCGCGACGATTTTGTTGAGCTGCGGCCAATCGCGATAAATCCTAGACTCGCTGTATGGTACAGATTAAACATAGCGATACAAACGGTGAATCGTCATTTGCAATCCGCTAACAAAATCGATAACAAATCGTTGATGAGGTGCCGCAGAACGGTTCAACCACCGTACTGAACGCCGCTCTGATGCAACCCGACAAGATTGATGTTGGTCTCGTTCACAATGGCGTTTGCAGCCAGCACCAACAGCTCAGCCTGAGTCATGGTACCTCCGCTCCCTTGCAACAATCCAGCGTAGAAATCTCGCTCTGCTGGCGAAGGCGGTTCGCCTACTACGTTGTGATAGACAAGATTGACGAAATCGACATTACCCGACGAGCCTGCAAGCGAAATAAACAGTGGCGTATTGACGACCAGTTGGCTGACTTGCAGCATCGACTGGCCACTATCGAATAATTGCAGCCCGATTGCTACAAATTCAGGAATGATATTGTGGGCATCAAAGGCTGCACCGATGAGGCGTACGGTATTTCCGGCTGCCTGC
>CAZKPL010000018.1:7917-42067 GCA_964554625.1 uncultured Nitrosomonas sp.
CAAAGGCGAGATTTTTATCCAGAAAATCGAATCGCTCAATGCCAGGCAGCGTGTCATTGCCTTCTGGGCCGGTTACACTGAAACCGGATGCCGTCGCGTTGATCGCATATTCTGCCCTGTTGCTGCTATAGATCGCGGTATCAGTGTCAGCGCCTCCATCCAGTAAATCATTGCCCGCTTGCCCGTTCAAAAGGTCGTTACCAGCTTTGGCCTGAATCGTATCATCGCCAGTGGTTCCAATGAGATTGTCCGCACTATCGGTTCCCGCAATCGAATTACTATGAATGATCGCAGTCACGCCAGCAAAATTCTTGGGCGAATTAACCCCGATTGCGCCATTGCGGTCGATCGAGTGGATACCATCGAGCGGCAGCGAGGTATAAGTCACTCCGTCGACATTGGCAAAATTGACAGTTGCGCCACCATTGGCAAACAAAAATCCATCAGGAACAATGAAATCCGGTGTTACCACTCCAAGATTGGCAAAACCTTGTGTTGCGATCAGCACTGTAGTATTAGCAGTGAATGTATTGGGAAGATTGATGGGAAACCTGAAAGCATGCGTAATGCTGCCTTGCGTGACCGAAATGATCTGATTGATCCAGAACGATTCCCCATTATAGGCGCCCACTGACATTTCTATAAACTGGATGATGCCATTAGCGTCGGAATAAAGCTCGTTAATACGGTATAGGTGAAATGACATAGGACTCTCCCAGCCAATGGAATGGATATAAATTTGATAGAAATTCTATCGGATATTCTCCGCTAAAGCTTGCGAAGCTAATAAAGTTGGTGGAAGGCGATACCAACGGTATCGAAGGCCACATCCCATTAGGCTCGACCCAAACATAAGCATAAATCTTATGAGATAAACCTTATTATCCACAATTTCCGTGGATAAGGCTGTGGGTAACTACTTTATGTCATGGAAGGATAATGCTTATTCCGGGTGCTTCAAAAAGATCCCAAGTTATTTATTAAATGCTTATCTCAAAATATCAACAGATCTAGATAGCTACACAATACGATTGTAGCCAGCCATTACTGAACAAACCTAATTATTCCATAGCGTTTATTCTTAAAGCAGGGATTTTTCATTTTGTCATTTGGTTGCAAAAAGCGTATCTTGATATCTGGAAAACTATCAATTAATTCTATAGTGCATAAGTTCAAGGATAAATTCACGTCCACTAACATATCAGGATTTACTCAGCTTAGAATAGGTTTCTGTAGATAGATCAAGTCATTAAAATATCGGTCAACCAGCTGTCATTCAATACTTGAACTGATTAGTCATTAACCTGGGAGGTGTCAAAAAATGAACATACTCATTACTGGCGCAACAGGATTCATAGGTGGGCACCTGGTACAGCGCCTAAAACAAGGCCATCACACGATCAAGGTACTCAGCCGCAATGGTGCGCGTGCAAGCCAGAAGCTGGGTGTGCGGGCCTTTGACTGGAACTATGTAACCGAGGAAGTACCTGCTGCTGCACTGGAAAATACCCAGATTATCATTCATTTAATGGGAGAGAATCTAGGCAGCGGCCGCTGGACTGACAAGCGTAAGCATGAAATTTATGAATCACGTATTGCCAGCACCCGCAAGCTGGTAGCAGCAGCTCCTGCCAGTCTAGAATGTCTTGTTTGCGCCTCGGCTATCGGCATTTATCCAGGTAAAGGCGATGAGGAATATGATGAATCCTATGCAGTGCCTGCCCAATTAAATTTCATGCAAACCATCTGCCACGACTGGGAAATGGAAGCCGAAAAAATAGAAATTAAAGGTGTGCGCCGGGTCAGCATCCGGACAGGTGTGGTGCTGGGTGATGGCGGCATGCTGGATAAGCTCCTGCCAATATTCAGGTCAGGATTGGGTGGATCTGTCAGTCATGGCCGTCAATGGCTGCCATGGGTGCATATCGATGATCTGGTCTCGGTATACACAGCCGCAGCGCTAGATACGCGTTATCGTGGCCCGGTAAATGCCGTTGCGCCCAACCCAATACGGTACCGTGAATTTGCCACTGCCCTGGGCAAGGTGCTGCACCGGCCAGCATTCCTCCCTACCCCTGCTTTTGTCCTGAAATTGGCATTAGGTGAAGCTGCAGCTCTGGCGCTAAACAGCTATCATATCGTGCCTACAAAATTAATCCAGGAATATCAATTTAAATTCAAATTTGCGGATTTGCCAGCGGCACTTGAAGATTTATTCAGAAAAAGATAAGCAATAGGTGTATCTAACATGATGACACCGCTGTCTGTTTCCTGATTCCGGCAAACGTCGGCCATGCATCATCGCACGCGAGCATTGCATGAAAATTTACCGGCAAGCCATTGGTTGACGAAAACTCAAAGTTAGATGCAGGAACACATCGATCTCAAAGTGCGCCTTTATCATGAATGCGGTAAGCACTCTCAACCGGCACGACCCACACTACGCCATCATGCGGTAGACCTGTTTGGCATTCCCGCACGATGAGGTCTACGATGGTATCTACGAGCTGATCATTCACCAACGCTGTCACCAGAATCTTGTCGGTAAAATCAGTTAATTCTTCACGCATTGTTTGATGCTGCTGGCTGATGGCCGTGGAAAACCCCTCGCCTTTGCTCACCACCAGACTGAAAAATTCAGGTATGTCATGCAGTGCATTGCGTAATTGATTCAGACGCAAAGGACGAATAATGGCGCGAACTTCTTTCATAATAGACTCTTCCTCATGCTTCCAGGGGTTTTTCATCAAACCAGCGATACAACGTAGGGAGGACTACCAAAGTCAATAAAGTAGAGGTAATCAACCCCCCGATCACCACAATGGCCAAAGGCCGCTGCACTTCTGAACCGGGGCCGGTAGCAAACAGAAATGGCACCAAACCTAGCATCGCCACAGTTGCTGTCATCAGCACTGGACGAAAACGCTGCTCACAGCCACGCACAACAGCCTCCGCTACACTGACACCTTCTTCACGCAGTTTACGAATATAAGAAATCAATACTACACCATTCAATACAGCAATCCCCCATAATGCAATAAAGCCGACTGACGCAGGCACTGACAGGTATTCGCCGGTGATGAACAGCCCGATCACTCCCCCTATCGACGCAAAGGGTAGAACAAGAATAATGAGCCCTGCCAGTTTGATTGAATTGAACAACAGGAACAACAGGAAAAATATAGCGGCAATGGTCAGCGGAACAATCACTGAGAGCGTATCCATGGCGCGCTCCATATTCTCAAACTGTCCTCCCCACTCGAAGTGATAACCAGGTGGAAGCTTGATTTCCTTGGCAACACGTTGCTGTATTTCCTCAACAAATCCTCCGAGATCCCGTTCATGCACATTGGAACCAACCACCACCCGCCTTTTGGCAAATTCTCGCGAAATTTGCGCTGGTCCGTCGACAACCTTGATTCCAGCTACAGCATGAAGCGGTATTAATGCGCCGCCCTCCACTGTCGTCCCATTAAGACCCGCTGCCGTGCTGGGAGTGCGCAATAACAGATCGTAGATCGCATCCACATTGTTACGAAAATGCTCTGGATAACGCAGCACCAAGGAAAAACGTCGTTCGCCTTCGAATACATTGGTGATCACCTTTCCGCCAATCGCTGTTTCAATCAGTTCATTCACATCGGCAACGTTCAGTCCATGACGCGCAATGGCACGTCGATCAATATCGATTGTAAGTGACTGCTGACCAGATAAGCGTTCCATTCGCAGATCACGCGCACCCCGTACAGATTTTATAATACGTGCCACCTGCTCGGACAATTCTCTCAATTTATCTAAATCATCACCAAAGATCTTGACCGCGACTTGTGACCGTACCCCCGTCACCATTTCATCCACCCTCTGGGCAATGGGTTGAGAAAGCACTATCTGCACACCAGGCAAAATTGCGAGCGCCTTACGAATATCCTCTTCGACTTCTTCCTGGGTACGGCCAGATTCTGGATCGATGTTCACAATAGGGTCAGATTCATTAGGACTGGCAGGATCAGCCGGTGATTCTCCACGACCGACTTTGGCCACCACACTCTTCACTCCAGGAATGGCAGCAATCATCTTCATGGCTTCTGTTTCTATTTTTAAGGATTCATCAAGTGAAATAGAAGGCACCCGAATGATCACGGGCGTAATCGAACCTTCTTTCATGATAGGAATGAACGATTTGCCCAAGAGTGGAAACAAGACAAATGACAGCCCCAGTAAACTTACCGCAACCATGATTGTTTTTTTTTCACTGGCCAAGGCCGCATTCAACAAATGGCGGTAACCCGATTTGAGATAGGCGATAATTCTCGTATCATGATCAGCGCCTCCTTTTAATATGTAGGAACACAATACCGGTGATAACGTTAATGACACAATGAGGGATATTGCCAATGCAATTGCGATGGTGTAAGCGAGCGGACTGAATGTCTTGCCTTCCATTCCCTCCAGTGTCATCAGGGGGAGGAACACGAGTATGATAATGGAAATTCCAAAAATCACAGGCGTACCCACCTCTGCAACTGCGTCAACAATTGTGCGCAAATGCGATTCGCGTGTACCGCTGGCATGACCCAAGCGGTGAAAAACATTTTCCACCACCACTACCGTCGAATCGACCATCAAGCCAATCGCGATCGCCAGCCCTCCCAGCGACATCAAATTGGCAGAAATACCTTGTTGATTCATTACCATAAAAGTAACAAGCGGTGTGATAATGAGTGTTGCCACCACGATTAAACTGGAACGGACATCGCCCAGGAATATGAACAATATGATGATGACGAGCACAATACCTTCGATCAGTACCTTGGTCACGGTCCACATTGCCGCATCGACCAGATCTGTCCGATCATAAAAAGGAACAATCTGCAGGCCATCGGGCAATAATCCTCGCTCATTGATATCAGTAACTTTTGCTTTTACCCGTTCGACGATCTCCTTGGCATTGCCACCCCTGATCATCATGACAATACCCGAGACAACTTCAGTATAGCCGCCTTTGATACTGGCACCCGCCCTTACCTCCGCGCCAAATTTGACTTCGGCCACATCTCGCACAAATACCGGCACACCCTTGATCTCTTTCAGCACGATATCTTCAATATCCTGCAAAGTATCAATGAGGCCAACGCCCCGGATTAGATATTGCTCGGATTGCAGGGTCAGGATGTTACCGCTTGCATTCGCGTTATTGTTAGCAATGGCGGCATCAACCTGGGCGAGCGTCAAATCATAATGACGCAACTGATCAGGGTTAACCAGCACATGATATTGCTTGGCAAACCCCCCTTGCGAATTGATTTCCGCGACACCTGGAATTGAACGTAGCATGGGCCGGACTACCCAATCCTGAATGGTGCGTCTTTCAGTCAATTCTTCCACGGTCAATTGCCGTTCTCCATCTCCAGGATGTTCAAGTGTATATTGATAAACTTCACCCAATCCAGTCGATACTGGGCCGAGTACCGGAGTGACCCCCGGCGGCATCCTGTCTGCCACACCGATCATTCGCTCCATGACAAGTTGACGCGCAAAATAAACATCCGTCTCATCAGTGAACACCAGCGTTATGATGGATAAGCCACTTTTATTTAACGAGCGCATTTCAACCAGACCGGGCAGGCCAGTCATGGCAATTTCTATGGGAACGGTGACAATTCGCTCCATTTCTTCCGGACTGCGGCCGATCGCTTCGGTAGCAACTTGCACCTGAATATTGGTGACATCAGGAAAAGCATCAATGGATAGCTTTTGAGCCGCTCGAAAACCGGCGCCCACTAAAATAAGCGAAATAACCGCCACCACGAGGCGCTGCTTGAGCATTGCACGTACGATTGAAGCAAGCATGATTATTCCAGTTCAGCGAGCTTACGCTCATTATCAAGATGAAAAGCGCCTTCCAGTACGATATTCCGCTCATCGGTCAATCCATTGAGTACCGGTCTCATTTTATTGATCTCATGTGCCAGCTCGACGGGCACCCGCAGGAAGCGGTTATCGCCTTGATCAACAAATACATAATCGATGTTGGAATCCCGCACCACTGCACTTTCAGGTACTACCAGGCTTTTATGCGGATTCTCGGTAATATGCATTTTAGCCAGCATGGCAGGTTTAAGCTTACGCTTTGGATTTTCCACTTCCGTGCGCACCATGACCGTGCGGGTCAATGGATTCACAGTATCAGCAACAAAAATGATAACGCCATCAAAATTGATATCTCCTAATGCTGGCACCTTAATCTCCACATGCTGCCCCTGCATTACATGGCGTGCAATATGCTCCGGCACGTCCCCTGTCGCCCAGACTATCGATAGATCAGCTACCGTAAATAACTTATCTGCAGGTTGTACCACTTCACCGATCGAGACATTGCGTTCAACAACAGTGCCAGGCATAGAAGCAGTAATGGGTACAGAAGGAAGTATTTGCCCCCGCTTCAGTAAATCCTCCAATGCCTTTTCGTCCACTCCCAATAAGCGTAATTGGTCTTTTGCCGCACTGTATTCGGCACGAGATACTTGCAGCTCCGATTCGCGACGCTGTAATTCAGCCGCACCAATCACATCGGCTGCAAAGAGCTGTTGCGCACGCGCGGCCGCTCTGTTAGCAAGCTGCATCACTGAATTCGCACGTAAATAAGCTAGTTGTGCCTGTGTCAGTTCTGGACCGGCTATCCGCGCCAGCACGGTACCTGTTTTTGCTTCATCGCCAAGCTTGGCCGAGACTTCAACGATACGGCCGGTGACGTTTGCACCCACTCGAACGAGTTTATGCTCATCTATTTCAATTTGACTAGGTACTTTTATCTTATCAGCTACATCCATAATTACTGGCTTTCCGATTTTGATACGCTGCATCATTTCCGGTTTGAGGATGATGCTATTTGGATCAGTTACTTTTGCTTGCGTAGTCTCTTCAATATGGGGCGCTGAAGAATCATTCTTATCACAAGCAGCAAGAAACAAAGCAACAAGACATACAACGCCAGTAATTAGAACTTGAACATTCATGCGAAGATTTACTCCTTGGGATAATGTGCGCGTAGTCGATCAATTTCGGCAGCGGCTGACTGTAATTCAAAATAGGCTTGTAGTAGCTCTGCGCGCGCCCCACGCAATACACGTTGTGTATCAAGCACTTCGATAAAACCACGCTCACCTAAACGAAAAGCGGCTTCTGCTACACGTAATGCAGATTCAGCCTCCTGAATGATGCCGCCCTCATACATCTCCACTCTCCGTTTTGCAATCTGCATGGCCTGCCAGGCGGACTCAAGTAGCCGATTGACTTCATAGCGTCGATATTCCAGAGTGTCACGTATGCGCGCGGAGTCAAATACGGCGCTATCGATTTCACCACGACGCCGGTAAAACAATGGAACTTTAATGCTTAGCCCAGCGGTATTCGAAGTGAATTGCTTATCCTGATAATTGCTATACAGAATATTCACTGAAGGTAAAACGGAAGCGCGCTCCTGATCGATACGCAGACGCGCACGATCTTGTTCAGCTTCCAAACGTAAGATATCAGGATTAGCCGTGATAATCTGTTTATGCAGCTCTTCGAGCTCAGGCAGTTGAACTGGATCATTAAGGGCAGCAATTATCTCAAAATCAGATTGCAATCTACCCGCAGTAAGCTGAAAAAGCGCAACTCTCGCTCGTTCCGCATTTAACAATGCAGCCTCTTTTCTACTTGCTGCAGTCATTACTTCGGTATCAGCGCGAATCAATTCAAAACGTGCAGACTCACCTACCTCGACGCTTAACTTGATACGCCGCTGTATCTCTTCCATCAAATCGAAAATGCTCGATTCCATATCTGCCTGTTTCTGACGAAGCAATAGCTCATAAGCACGTATGCGCAATTGTGCCGCCAGATCTGCACGTACTTGATCAAGATTGGCGCGACTTGCCTCAACCCCTGCTTCTGCTGAGCCGATTCGGGCGCTTCGGAAAAAAGGATTTTCTAAAGGTTGAGTTACGGTTACTTGCCGCTGCATCGATGACGGACCGGTAAGTTCAAATGGAAGTCGAGGCGTATCTGGACCGGCCATAAAAGTAACTTCAGGATTAGGAAAAGCAGATGCACTCACTACCCCTGCCTCAGCAATATTGACTTGCGATCGAGCTGCATGAACCAAACCATTAGCTTCCAACCCCAATCGCTGGATCTCTTCAATAGAGTACTGGGTAACTGCTTCTTTAGCCCAAACAAAAGAACTAAAGGAAAAAAATAAGCAGAGCAAAATATAAAATTTCTGCATATGAGAAAACTCTGGATTATTAGTAATCTTTCAATTTTTAATGAAGTTATCAGTGCCTATCTAAATTGGCATTATTTCACATAACAGATACTTACTTGCCTACTGATCAGAATTTAATTAATCAGCAAGAACTATACACAGTAGAAAATGAATCCAAGCTGAACAAGCTGGATAAAACTGAATAACAAAAATGCTACTTAATAAATCTCTGATTTCTGAGCGCTTGAATGATTCCGCTAAATTGGCATGGGCAGTTTGCTATCATGACTTACCATATCGAGAGAATATTAACCCTAATAATATATTGGCTAAAGAAATTTCTCCAAAAGGGATATCGCTCCAATCATCCTATCCATATCTTATAATTTCTACTTCACCTATTTGTCACTTTGTTCCTCGCTTATACAAGCTAGTTAACAATAACTTTTTTCTATTATCCATTAAATGGTTACATATGCTTTATGAAGCTACATCTCCTCATTCCTGGCTTATTCTGGCCTGAAACTAAAAGAACAGAAGTTTATAGTGATTTATCTTTACCTGCTTTAGAAAGGATCCTGGCAAAAAGTCACTATACTGAGAGCCGATCTCAAGCGATGGAAGAATGGCTATGTCAGGCTTTCGGCGTGTCTAAACAGCAAGACTGGCCGGTTGCACCTATCATGTTACATATTGATGGAACAGAAGCAGAACAAACCTGCAATGAGTATTGGCTACGCGCTGATCCAGTTCATCTCCGCATTGAAAACAATCATATTCTGTTAGCCGATAGTCAAGTTTTTACGATTTCCTTAAAGGAATCGATGCAATTTGCCGAAATTCTCAATCAGTATTTCAACAAAAGTGGAATATTTTTCTTACCACTCTACCCTGATCGCTGGTATATCCGTATCAACAAAACACCTAGCTTGCAAACTCGGCTACTCAGTGAAATGGTTGGTAAAAACATCAATAATCTGCTACCGACTGGCGAAGATAGTTCAATATGGCATAACATTTTTAACGAGATACAAATGCTGCTACATGATCATCAACTTAACCAAGAAAGAGAAGCGCGTGGCGAACTGGCAATCAATAGCATCTGGTTCTGGGGAGGAGGAATGATGCCGCAGATTATACGCTCGGCTTTTAATCAAGTATGGTGTGATCATGCTTTCGCCCATGCCCTAGCAGTTGCCAGTGGAATAACACATTATCCACTCCCTCATGATGCAACAGTATGGCAACATTCAACCGAACCAAATAACCAGCTAGTAATTCTTGATACTTTGTGGGAGAAAACACAGTACAAGAATATATATGAATGGCGTCAATCTTTAAGCGCATTAGAACATAGCTGGTTTACACCCTTACTCAAAGCAATGAGACAAGGAAAAATGTCTCAATTGACGATTACTGCATTAAATGAGAATCACATAAAAAATTTTGTAATGACACCTGGTAACTTATGGAAATTTTGGGTTAGAACTAAGTCTTTACCAAATTATGCAAAATGATCAAGTTCAGTTTTTTGTACATAATTTTTATTTATAGTCATAAAAGATGAGCGCACAAATATCTCTCAAGTTTAGTGGCATCAAACCCTATCTTACAGCAAGCCTTGCCGTTGCTGTAACAGGATCGCTTATTGCCGCCAACTACTTTATGCTTGGACTAGAGCCACAGATTATTAATATCCTGTGGATTATCCTGATCGTGACGCTGTTTGCTATGATCGCTCAGATCACGCGCACAGAAAAAGCTTTTGCAAAACATCTGGCATTATTCATAGCTAATAAAGAAAGACTGACTAATGAAATCAAGTATCGGCTCTGGGCCGAGAAAACTTTCTCAGAAAATAAAACCAGATTACAAATTGTTGATGAAAACTTTCCAGTCATGCTCGCATACTTTAATACTGAGCAGCAATGTCATTACCATAATCGCGCTTATCGCCTCTGGTTTGGATTGAATGCGGAGCAAATCGACAGGCGATTTACACGCGAATTTTTAAGTGAATATTTTTATAATGGACTTAAGAGCAGCATCAATAATATTTTAGCTGGCGAGATAGTACAAAATAAACGAACACAAAAATTAGCCAATGGTTCAACATGCCTTATTAGCGAGCAGTTTGTGCCACATTTTGATTCAAGAGGGAAAGTCATCGGATTTTATACCCTGTATACGCCCCGCATCTTGAAAGAGAACGAGCAACTCTCAGATGTAGTCCAAGAACAGACAAAATCAGAAAATATTCTGATACGAGATAGCGGCAATGATAATGGATCAAGTAGCGGGAATAAAAACAAGCATTCTTCATCTGTACCGATAGACTCTGCAGCACAGGTTACTCAGGCCATTGAGCAGGGCAAATTCGACTTATATTGCCAAAGCATCCTATCGACAAAAAAGAACTCAGATTCATGTCCATACTATGAGATTCTGATCCGGATGGTTGAGGAGGAAAATAATCTTATACCTCCTGGGACATTTTTATCTTTTGTCGAGAAACATCATCTGATGCCACGACTAGACCGCTGGGTTGTCAGCTATATAACCAAATGGTTATGCACACACAAAACAAATTCAGGCATAACAGTTTATATTAATCTTGCCAAAGATACGCTGAGTGATTCCCAGTTTATTGATTTTGTTACAGAGCAGTTGCAGGAATCAAATATTCCTGCACAAGCATTATGCTTCGAAATCGAAGAGTCAGACGCCAAATCAAACTTCCCGAATGCTGCAATCTTTTCACAAAAGATCAGACAGATAGGCTGCAATGTTTCTTTATCTGGCTTTGGTCACGATCCAACTTCATTTAACTTGCTCAGGAATATCAAAGTCGATTTTTTGAAAATAGATGGAAGTTTGATCTGTAATATGTTGAATGACCCAGCAGATTTGGTCAAAGTAAATGAAATTAACCGGATAGCACATCTCATGAAGATCCAGACTATTGCAGAATCTGTTGAATCACTTAAGATTCTTGAGAAGTTACATGAAATAAGTGTTGATTTTGCTCAGGGACTGGGCATTGCACAACCCCAGTTACTTAAAGAACTTGAATAAACGCAAGTCAGTTTTATAGTGACACGCCATTGCATTGTAGAAAATAATCTTCTCTTTTTATAACATGAACAAGCTCTGAACCTTACTGCTCAACTCGCTTATACTCTTCCCATTGTTCAGGTGTGAGCGTTTTCATAGATAGTGCATGAACTTCTTGCTTCATCTTATCCTGCAAAGCGCGGTAAACAAGCTGATGTTGCTGGATCATGCTTTTTCCCCGGAACTGTTCACTCACAATAACGGCACTAAAATGACGGCCATCATCACCTTCTACCTGAACCCATTCACATGGTAAAGATGTCGCAATACATTGTTTAATGTGATCTGAGGTAATCATTTTTGATCCTTTAGGTAAAATAAATATATCGTTAGGTTTCATTGTTGCCAAAACGAGAATGAAAGAGCTTAACAAAACTCGGGCTAATGGCGAATTTTATAACCACTCTTTAGCATCCATAATGTCAGGCATGAAACCACTGCTAAACACAATATCACAACCGCCAGGCTAAAGTAGGGTGAAATATCCGATGTACCCAAAAAACCGTGGCGAAGGCCGTCAACAATATAAAAGAAAGGATTCAGGTGTGATATATATTGCCAAACGGGAGGCAGTGAATAAATCGAATAAAATACACCTGATAAAAAGGTCAGCGGCAGGATAATAAAATTTTGAAAAGCAGCAAGTTGATCAAATTTTTCTGACCAAATACCAGCAATTATACCCAGTGCACCAAGTAGCATACTTCCTGTAATCGAGAACAATAAAATCCATAAAGGCAACTGTACTGGCACTTCGTACAATATCATCGTCACACCATAAACACCTAAACCTACTAATAATCCGCGTACTACCGATGCCCACACATAGGCGAGAAAAATCTCCAGATAAGACAAAGGCGACAACAGGATAAATACAAGATTACCGGATATTTTCGACTGGATGAGGCTGGAGGATGAATTAGCAAAAGCGTTCTGCATCACAGCCATCATGACTAGACCCGGAATCAAGAAAGCAGTATATGCAATACCTTGGTAAATCTGTATACGCGTTTCCAGTACATGTGAAAAAATCAGCAAATAAAGCAGACTGGACAAAATTGGAGCCAGTATGGTTTGAAAGCTCACTTTCCAGAATCTCAGTAACTCTTTATAGAACAATGTGTAAAAACCAGTCATGATACCCCCAAAGGTTCAACCCCCATGATTTTCACAAAAACCTCTTCCAGATCGGGTTGTTGCAGTTGCATTTCCAACACTTGTATATTTTCTGCACGCAATACTGCAAGCAACGTTTCAACTTGGAAATAATCTTTTATTTTGAAAATATGTAAACCTTCATGACTGCTTTGGAGCCACTTCTGTATAGCAGTCGGCAATATCTCGGTAGAAAGCCGAAGCTGAATGGAGAAACTCTGAACACTATCGATCAGATTACGGATACTATCCAATGCAACAATTTTACCCTGCTTCAGCATAGCAACACGATTGCATAGCGCTTCTGCTTCTTCAAGGTAATGCGTAGTTAGAACAATTGTATGGCCATCTCGATTGAGCTGTTTTATAAAAACCCACAGCGCCTGCCGTAGCTCCACATCGACCCCGGCTGTAGGTTCATCCAAAATAATCACAGGAGGTTTGTGCACCAATGCTTGGGCTACCAATACGCGCCGTTTCATTCCACCTGATAGCGCACGCATATTGGTATCGGCTTTACTAGTAAGATCCAGACGATGCAGGATCTCATCAATCCAGGCATCATTTTTTCTTATGCCATAATAACCAGATTGAATGATTAATGCTTCTCTTACGGTGAAAAATGGATCAAACACCAGCTCCTGGGGCACTACTCCAAGGTTCTTGCGTGAATGACTGTAGTCGGTTACCACATCATGCCCCATGATTCTTGCGCGCCCCCTCGTTGCCAGGGTCAATCCAGCAAGAATACTGATGAGCGTCGTTTTTCCTGCGCCATTGGGGCCCAGTAAAGCAAAGAACTCACCAGGATCAATGGAGAGATCAATATTTTCCAGCGCAGATAAAGTACCATAACGCTTACTAAGCTGTTGAATCTCAATTGCAGCGGCCATAGAGGAGTTAACTTTGAAGAGTGACGGCTATCAAATAAAGCAAAGGAAAGGTAATTTATTTTGCGATACTGGTATTGAGCGGGATAAAATCAGCCACGCTGTATAACTGTGCCAGTCCGCTTAGATTCTCTGGCAAATTAACAAAATAAAGTTGCTGATTCCTGGCATGAGCCATGCGCAACCATTCAAATAGCATGCTAATAGCAGATGAATCAACTTCAGTGACTTCTCCCAGATCGACTACCAGACCATCTTCATCAAACAAAGCAATTCCCTGCCGGGTAATTTCAACCACATTATCGACGATTATAGAGCCACGCACGTAAATTCTTCTACCCTCACGCTGAATTGCCATTGCTTTGAATGAGTTACCAAGAAATATGATTGTTTATTGACCTTCCAATGATTTATTCTTCTTGGTGAGCGTTGCAATCAAACCATCTACTCCCGTTTTTCTAATTTCACTATTAAAAGAACTTCGATAGTTCGTTACCAGACTTACTCCAGCAACGATTACATCATATACCTTCCAGCCTTTATCAGTTTTCTCCATGCTGTATTCAATTGGAACAGGTTCTCTGCCACGACCTTGAATGACACGTGTTTTAACTGTGGTACTCTTGGCATCAGGTTGGGGCGCTAAGGGTGCAACTTCAATTACTTCATCACGGTAATTCGTTAATGCATTGGAATAAGTTCTCACGAGCAAGGTCTGGAATTCACTCACTAACACTTTCTGTTGCTGAGGCTCAGCCTTAGACCAGTTTTTCCCCATTGCCAAGCGGGTCATGCGGGTAAAATTGAAATGAGGAAGTATTTTAGTTTCTATTAGATCAAGCACACGATCTTTATTACCTTTTTTAATACCATCATCTTGCTTAAGAATGGTGATGACTTCATCAACTGTGCTTTTTACCAACTGATCGGGTGCCATCTCTTTTGCTGATAATGGAAAAACCAGCAAAAAAGAAGTTAACAATAGAATAATTTTTTGAATAAGTGCTTTCATGTCTACCTCACCAAAATTTGTCAATCATCGAAAATCTTTAATCCTCGGCAGCCTTATCGAATAGAAAGCGCCCGACCATCTCCTCTAGAACCATCGCTGAATTGGTTTTCATGATCTTGTCACCTTCCGCTAACATTTCTTCATCACCTCCGGGTGACAAGCCAATATATTGCTCTCCAAGTAATCCAGATGTCAGTATGCTAGCAAATGTATCCTTAGGAAATCGATAGTAAGCATTGATGCCCAGCGTCACGACCGCATCGTAAGTCTCTAAGCTAAACTGGATATCTGTGACGCGCCCCACCACTACCCCCGCACTTTTGACAGGAGCTCTAATTTTAAGACCACCAATATTCTCAAAATTTCCTATGAGGGTATAGCTTTCACCCGTGTTATAAGTCGTCAGGTTCCCAACTTTTAATCCGAGTATCAGCAACGCGCCCATTCCGGCCATCACGAACAATCCAACCCAGAAATCCATTATTGTTCGCTGCATCAATCCACTCCCCTGAACATAAAAGAGGTTAAAACAAAGTCCAATCCCAAAATTGCCAGTGCAGAAGTCACTACCGTACGGGTCGTTGCACCGGATACCCCTTCAGCTGTAGGAGGGGCATCAAATCCTTCAAAAACCGCTATCGCTGTAACCGCCACGCCAAAAAAACAGCTTTTGATCACGCCATTTACGATGTCATAACGAAAATCTACCGCATTCTGCATTGACGACCAGAATGAACCCTCGTCGACCCCAATAAAAACAACAGCCACTAAATACCCTCCAAATATACCCATCACAGAAAACATGGCTGCCAGCAGAGGCATGGAAATGACTCCCGCCCAAAAGCGTGGCGCGACTATGCGTGCAATCGGGTCCACCGCCATCATTCCCATCGCAGATAGCTGTTCAGTCGCTTTCATCAAACCAATTTCTGCAGTGATCGCAGAACCCGCACGGCTCGCAAACAGCAACGCCGACATTACGGGACCCAGTTCTCGCACCAGAGACAGCGCCACGAGTGTACCGACTGCTGATTCAGAGCCATACTTCTGTAGTGTCTCATACCCCTGTAGCCCCAATACCATTCCAACAAACAAGCCAGATACCAGAATGATGATGAGGGATAATACTCCAACAAAATAAATTTCACGTATAACTAGAGTAAAGCGCAGAAAACTGATCATCGATTTCAGCAACACCAGGACAAAAAACCGCGCCGCGCAGCCTAAACGCCAAATGCCGTCAATCACCCGATGTCCAATAGCCTGGATACTGGTAATAATGCGTTTAGGCAAAATGTGTCTCCAACCTCAAGTCTTTTTGATACATTTCTGCAGGATAATGAAAAGGGACGGGCCCATCTTCCTCACCATGAACAAATTGATGAACAAATGGAGTGACTGATTCCTTCACTTCTGCCGGAGTGCCATGAGCAGCGATCACGCCATCTGCAAGGAAATAAACATAATCTACAATTTTTAAGGATTCCTGCACATCATGCGTAACCACGATCGAAGTCATACCCAGCGCATCGGTCAATCGACGGATTAAACTGCCAATGACACTTAACGAAATCGGATCCAGGCCGGTAAAAGGTTCGTCATACATGATCAGCATGGGATCCAGTGCAATTGAACGGGCTAAGGCAACACGCCGAGCCATACCTCCAGAAAGCTCTGCCGGCATCAGATGATACGCGCCGCGTAAACCCACGGCATGCAGTTTCATCAATACCAAATCACGGATCATGGATTCTGGGAGATTAGTATGCTCGCGCATCTGAAAAGCAACATTGTCAAACACAGACAAATCGGTAAACAAAGCACCAAATTGAAATAACATACCCATTTTTCTGCGTAATCTAAATAACTCATTCCTCCCGAGTTTATGTACTACCTGACCCGCGACTTTGACGTAACCTGAAGTGGGCTTGACTTCTCCCCCAATCAAACGCAATAAGGTAGTCTTACCAGAACCGCTTCCTCCCATGATAGCAATGACCTTGCCTCGAGACATGGTCATACTGACGCTTTTCAGAATGGGACGAGCACTATAGGAAAAGGCGAGATCTTTGATTTCGATCAGAGGTTCAGACATTGCTTGCAACTAGCCATGGAATTATATATTTAAGCAGAAGGTTGAATTTTAATCCAGATCCCTCATGAATATGGCCTCATCTTTTGATTATTTATAAAAAAATTAGCGATTCGTGACTACATTTCTACACAATGTTGCTGTAGATAAGCTCTGCGATTACGCTTTATTATTTCAGACGCCAGCACATACACGCAGATGATATTGGAAATGGCCATAATCACTGAATCTAAGAACAAATTGATATTGGATTATTCTCAGAAGCACCGGCTATAATAAAAAAATGACAATATCGTTACATTGCAAAAAAACAATCAATGTAAGTGCATCTGGCGCTGGCTCTAAACCGCATCAGTCGTTTTATCATTCTCCATGACAAATCATTTCAAATCATTTTCTTTGAGAAAGATTGCAAGTTCTTAAAAAGTAAAATTACAGTTACCGCAATAAAAAGCATTATAAAGTAATGCAATACATAAAACCGATCATAAAAATATCATCCCGCTTATTGGCGGTTTTGATTTACTTATCCTTGTCTGCTTGCTCTGCCGATACAATCTATCGATCGAAGGATGGACAAGGTAGAATTACCTATTCAGATGTCCCTACCCCTGATGCCAAGCCAATCAGATTATCGGCTCCCCTTCAGCGATCGCTGCATCAGGTTGCCAAAGTACTGGACGGAGACACCATTGTGTTAAAAGGTGGAGAGCGCGTGAGATTACTCGGTATCAATGCGCCGGAAATCGAAGGCCGTCATCGCGATGGCGAGCCTGGTGGCATGGCCGCTAAAGAATGGCTACAGGAAAAACTTCAAGGACGGAACGTATACCTGGAATATGATTGGCAGAAACAGGATCATTACGAACGATTGCTTGCTCATTTATATTTGCTAAATGGGGAACACCTTAATCTTACGCTGGTGGAAAAAGGATTGGCTATGGTCAATTTGCTACCCCCGAATCTTCGTCACGCTGATGCAATGATCAGAGCCCAGCAACGAGCAGAGAGGCAAAAATTAGGAATTTGGTCATTACCTGACTATAAGCCACGGCCACTCACGCAGATATCGCAGAAATCACGTGGCTGGCAGCGTTTCCTGGGAACACCTACTGCATTGAAGCGAACCAAACGTTATAGCCGTTTGATCTTCAACAGCAAGATCGAGATTCGAATCGATAATGACAACCTTGCTTTATTCCCAACGCTGGAAAGCTACCTTTATAAACCACTGGAAATCCGTGGGTGGGTATCACGTCGAAGTGATCATTACTCGATATTAATTCATCACCCCAGTGCACTTGTCTTGCGCTGACCGCAATCTAGTCATTCACCCGATTAATCTAGATTGCTCGGTTGACTGCACCTATTCCTAAATTAGAAATGATCAAAAGCAATTGGCGAACCCACCTCCATCGCTACAATAGCTTTTAGAGGAATGTGTTTCCTGGACCTCATCTTTACATCTAAAGACTCTCTGAGGAGGTGAATCAATACAGATAGCATCTGATGCGGACTGGAGCTAGAATGGCACGCAATACTGGGCTAATAAAGAAAAACTTGAATAAGTTATCTACCTTCTCATTTACAGCCAGAATAAAAAGCTTCAGATACGCTTTTACTGGCATTGCAGTATTGATAAAGAGCCAACATAACGCCTGGATTCACCTGTTTGCGACCATTCTGGTAATCGGTTGTGGGCTGTTTTTTCAGATTGACTCTGTTGAATGGTGTCTTGTTACTTTAGCTATCCTGGTGGTGTTGGTTTCAGAAGCTTTTAATACTGCTATTGAGTTTTTATGCAATGTTGCTTCTCCTGCTCCACACCCACTCATAAAAAAGTCCAAGGATGTGGCCGCAGGCGCCGTACTGATCAGCGCTGTTGGTGCCGTCATCATCGGATTAATCATTTTTTTACCCTACCTCAGAGCACAAGTGTTCAGTTAATTCATAATCTTATCACCTATTTTTAGGTCAAGGAGATGATCGATGACATTATTCACCATTGATAGTGATAACAAGGTGTCTGCTTCCCCCGTGATTGCGATACTCGCACAGATAAATCCCCTGCCATATGCCTAGATTTAACTCGCCACGGGTGATGGGAATGGTCAAACCGCAACCTAGCAAGCTGGATTTTAAATGTGCGGGAAGATCATCGCTTCCTTCGTCCATATGCCGGCAGTATGGCGCATTCTCAGGCACTGCATGATTAAAGTAATCCTCGAAATCCTGGCGTACTGCCGGATCTGCGTTTTCATTAAGAGTTAGCGATGCAGAAGTATGCTGCATAAAGATATTCATGACGCCTATGCTGACATTTCTTAATTCCGGCAGCTGCTGTAATATTTCATCCGTTATCAGGTGAAATCCGCGTGTGCGGGGTTTAAGATGGAGTTGTTTTTGTATCCACATGAAATATCAATTTATTTTTTGAAATTAGGCAATTTTGTCAACTTCAGGCCTACTGAATTTTTCTAATCCGACGGTACAACATATTAATTGGATACTCAAGTTCCGCCGCTTCTGTTGTTGTATAACCCTGATCAAATACCCACTGTGGGTGATATCCAATATCAATTGATTCGAGCGCTGTTTTGTTGGAGTTGTTGCTCAATCTGCAGTTTATTTAGTCGAATGATCAAGGAAGTTCTGTTTTATCGGTTCATGTCACTTTTCACCGCGATCGGATAAACTACGGCATCAAAAATTACCTGCACCCAAGTTTTACTTTACTTATGACAGAAACTATTATTGATTTGATCCGCCATGGCGAACCTGTTGGCGGACGTCGTTATCGTGGCCATAACATCGACGATCCTCTCACCGAAAAAGGCTGGTCTCAAATGTGGGATACAGTGGGTGAATATAATGCATGGCAGCAGATCATTACCTCTCCGCTTCAACGCTGCCAAGCATTCGCATATGCCTTGGGGAAACGTCACGGAATAAATGTTATTGTTGAACCTCGATTTAAAGAGGTAGGGCTAGGTTCGTGGGAAGGACTTAGTCACGTTGAAGTGCAAATGGGTAGAGCGGATGAGTTTCAGGCTTTTCTGAGAGATCCACTAAACCACCGGCCTCAAGGTGCAGAGAAACTCGATATGTTTATCAATCGGGTCGACTCAGCCTATGACGAAATTGTCGAGCATTACCGCAACAAACATTGTCTTATCGTTGGGCACGCAGGCGTCATCCGGGCCGTGATCGCAAAAACGGTTCATGCAGCACCGGCTGGTTTTTATCGAGTGAAAATCAATAATGGTGGAATTACCCGCATTCGCCACACCGAAACGGGCGGAATGCTGGAATTTCTGAATGGGAAGCTGTCTGCTGGAAACAAATGACATTCCTTGCATCTTATACTATTACTTACGCTGAAATTACCTAGATAAAATCATTGAAAGCCTGTAGCTAGCTACCTGATTCTTTAATGAACAAATTAGTAAGGTACTGATTTTCAACGAAGCCGCTAATGGAAATAAACTCTGTCCGGGCCCGAATGGCACCTAACATTTGTATATATTGCATTGTAATTTGATCTTTTTAGGGCTAGGTAAGTTTCTATAGATTAAAAAAGGAGGGAATAAATATGCTTACAAGATACGTTGACTATCAGGATGGTAATACCCAATTGGAAGGTTATCTTGCTTATGACGAAACAGACGCCCGCAAGCCGGCCGTGTTGATTGCACATGATTGGAGTGGCCGGCGTGAATTTGCCTGCAAGGCGGCTGAAAGAGTTGCGGCTATGGGTTATGTGGGTTTTGCGCTGGATATGTACGGCAAAGGTATTTTTGGTCGCGATGGAGATACCGAAGGCAATGCAGCACTCATGAATCCCTATGCAAGTGATCGAACTCGGTTGAGACAAAGAATTAACGCTGCATTACCTGCAGTGCGTGAACTGCCCCAAGTCGATACAGCACGCATTGCTGCCATGGGTTACTGTTTCGGTGGTATGTGCGTACTGGAGCTGGCTCGATCCGGCGCTGATGTGCGAGGCGTCATCAGCATTCATGGTATTTTTACACCAGGTAACGTAGCAAATGAGAAAATTGCCGCTAAAGTCCTTTGTCTACATGGCCATGATGATCCCATGGTACCACCAGAACAAGTATTCGCTTTTGAGAAGGAAATGACTGAGGCGGGAGTAGATTGGCAGGTGCATGTCTATGGTGGCACCATGCATGCTTTTACCAATCCTGTGGCGAACAATCCCAGTTTTGGTACAGTCTATAAGGAAATAGCAGCAAAACGGGCTTATCAGTCGATTACCAACTTTCTAGGTGAGATATTCCAGCAGGAAACATAGCAGCCAACACAAATCCTGCCTAAATCCAAGTGTTAAAATTGCTCGTCTTCACGCAAATACCGCCATTGCCCCTTCGGCAAATCACCCAGCCTGATCTTGCCGATACGCACACGCTTAAGACCCATTACTTTAAGCCCTACCAACTGGCACATACGGCGGATTTGGCGTTTCTTGCCTTCCTTTAAAATGAAGCGCAACTGATCCTGGTTTTGCCACGTCACGCGTGCATGCTTAAGCGGCACGCCGTCAAGACTGAGGCCATAATTGAGCAAGCGTAGGCCTCTATTATCCAACCTGCCTTCCACTCGCACCAGGTATTCCTTTTCAATTTGTGAATCGGCACCGATCAGCTGCTTGGCAATGCGGCCGTCCTGCGTAAGCACCAGCAATCCAGTAGAATCAATATCCAAACGTCCGGCAGGAGCAAGACCACGCAGTTGCGCAGAGGAGAACTGCAGCGGGGAGGGATCGTTCTTGTAGTGATTGTCCGCAGTAAAAAGCATCGCTGCCGCTTGGTAGCCGGGTTCAGGTTGACCGGAAACATAGCCGATAAGCTTGTGCATCAGAATGGTGACGTGCCGGGTTTGTTGGGTTTGCGCCTGCTTGTTGAGAGTGATGTTCTGATTGGAGTGGATCTTGGTGCCAAGTTCAGTAATTTTTACGCCGTCTACGTACACCCAGCCGCGTTCGATGAAGGTATCCGCTTCGCGGCGTGAGCATAGGCCACGTTCAGACATAATTTTTGAAAGCCTTACTTTTTCCATGTTTCCTAGTGGATAAAGAGCAATGGAAATCACTCATTGATCTTAATTTAATAATACGCATTATCGCAATATTGTCATAAGCAACCCTTGCGACAGGTAACTCATCTTATTTTGCTAATTTCAGCCTTTATTAAAATAATATGCCAACAGTAAATTATATCGTGAAGCGATGTTGTTGTTTTATTTAATTAAATGCAAAGACAAGGGACATATCTTGCCGCTTACCATTGACACAGGACAGCTCATGAGTGATCCAGTTATTTAGACTCATTAAAAAGTCAGTACGGGCGAAATTTTCGGAGTAATATATTTCAAGGCATTTCAACAAGCAAGCGCAGGTGATAAGTTTTTAGTGTGCATCTATAAAGGAGCTACCATGAAACATCACAAATACCTCATTGTCGGCGGTGGAATGGCTGCCGATTCAGCTATTCACGGTATCCGTCAAATTGACTCAGATGGTGCAATCGCCATGATCTGTGAAGAATTACACCCACCCTATGATCGCCCTCCCCTATCCAAGTCTTTATGGAAAGACGCGCAATTTGAGTCTATCTGGCGTAATCAGCATAATCTTAATGTTGCCCTACATTTAGGCAAAAAAATAGTGAACCTTGATCCGGAAAACAAGACTGCAACTGATAATGCCGGGAATGTCTATACCTATGAAAAACTTTTGCTCGCTACTGGCGGGTTAGTTCGACGGCTGCCCGATTCAGATGAAAATATCATCTACTTTAGAACTGTGGATGATTACCGGAAATTACGCGAATTATGTGAGCATGGTGCAGATTTTGTTGTCATTGGTGGTGGCTTCATAGGTTCAGAGATTGCTGCCGCACTTGCCATGAACAATAAACAGGTAACAATGATTTTTCCTGAAGCCGGTATTGGCGCTCGTGTCTATCCACAGGCACTCTCAGAATACTTGAATAACTATTATCGGGAGAAAGGCATCACCATTCATGTATCTGATACGGTTAAATCCATTCGGAAAACAGGGAAAAAATGGGTTGTGATTACAGAAAATGGTACTGAAATATCCGCTGACGGAATCGTAGCCGGGCTGGGAATCCAACCCAACACTGATCTCGCCAAGCAAGCAGGACTTAGAATCGATAATGGCATCATAGTCGATGAGTTGCTCCGTACGAGTAATCCCGATATTTATGCTGCTGGCGATGTAGTCAATTTCTACAGTCCAATCCTGGAAAAACGGATACGTGTGGAACATGAAGATAACGCAAATATCATGGGAGAAATAGCTGGCAGAAACATGGCCGGTCAGTCGAATCCCTACCACCACCAGCCTTTTTTCTACTCTGATCTATTTGATCTGGGATACGAAGCAGTTGGCGAGCTTGATGCGGGTCTCGATATCATCGAAGACTGGGAGGAGCCCTTCCGCAAAGGAGTGATCTATTATTTGCGTGATGGGCATGTATGCGGAGTCCTCCTGTGGAATACCTGGAATCAGGTCGAGGCCGCTACTCAGTTGATTGCTGAGAAAGCTGAACACACCCGCGCAACACTACTAGGCCGAATCATCGATTAGTCATTACGCTTATGCCAGTATTTACATGACTCAGCAGCTGAGATGTGTATTTGCACGATAGAAAACAATTAATCGAAATTATCCATCGGCCGTATTGTGTCAATAGCATGAACAAAATACTTCGAATATAGCGATAAGCTCAGCAAAAGGGTTGCATCTTGCCTTTGCTGCCTTATAAAGCTACCAATGCCTTTTCGCTCTATTCCACTTATACAAAGCTGCTGCAAATAGATTGTAGGCAATCCGGCATAGTTGTTTGATGATGGGTAAACCGAACAGCCTTGCCTTCCACTTTTCATAGGGAGAATGTTGCCAAATCACCAGAAACGCATCAAAACCAATATGCACCTGGCCACACCCATCGACGATGTGTAGTCGCTCGCGAACCGGCTCAATCTCCGAGTTGATCTCGGAGACCCATTGGGAGTTTAAGTGAACGTCTTTCCACTCAATCGCACACCCTTCCATTTTGCCTTTCTGGCGCTCTATACCAGCCTTGCATACAGGGCAAGCGGAGTTGTAATAGACTTTAATTAGATCTTTTCCGCTCATCATTGAAAATTTACCCAAATGCTATCTTAGAAAGGAAATTCATCCCAGAGTCGATCGATACGCGCTTTGACCGCGGCATCCATCTCGATTGGCTTCCCCCATTCACGCACTGTTTCTCCTGGCCATTTATTGGTGGCATCGAGTCCCATTTTCCCACCCAAACCTGAGATGGGACTCGCGAAATCCAGATAATCAATCGGAGTGTTTTCCACAATCAAGGTATCTCGCGCTGGATCAACTCGCGTCGTAATCGCCCAGATGACTTCTTTCCAGTCGCGGATATCGATATCGTCGTCTGTGACAATGATGAATTTGGTGTACATAAATTGGCGCAGGAAACTCCATACGCCAAACATCACACGTTTGGCATGCCCGGGATATTGTTTTTTCATGCTGACTACGGCCATGCGGTAGGAGCATCCCTCTGGTGGCAGATAAAAGTCAACGATCTCGGTGAATTGCTTCTGTAGTAAGGGTACAAATACCTCGTTCAGAGCGACTCCCAAAATAGCAGGCTCATCAGGCGGTTTGCCGGTATAGGTGGAATGGTAAATCGGATTGCGGCGCATGGTGATACGCCCGATGGTGAAAACTGGAAAAGTTTCCTGCTCGTTATAGTAGCCGGTATGATCGCCATAAGGTCCCTCGACAGCCGTTTCATCGGGATAAATGAAGCCTTCCAACACGATTTCCGCGCTGGCCGGTACTTGCAAATCATGGCTTAAACATTTGACAACTTCTGTTTTTGCGCCGCGCAACAAACCGGCAAACTGATATTCGCTCAGACTATCCGGCACCGGTGTCACCGCTCCCAGAATTGTTGCCGGATCAGCTCCCAGGGCAACAGCAACAGGATAAGGCTGGCCTGGATGCACCATGCAGAAATCGCGATAATCCAGCGCCCCCCCCCGGTGCGCGAGCCAGCGCATAATCACTTTATTCGGTGCAATCACTTGTTGCCGGTAAATACCGAGATTTTGCCGTGATTTGTGTGGACCACGCGTGACCGTGAGCCCCCAGGTAATCAGAGGAGCGACATCCCCTGGCCAACATGTCTGGATTGGCAATTTGGTCAGATCGACTGCCTGCCCTTCCCACACAACCTCCTGACACGCGGCGCTGGAAACGATTTTTGGTGTCATGTTGAGTACCTGCTTCAGCACGGGCAGTTTTTCCCAGGCATCTCTCAGGCCCTTGGGCGGATCAGGTTCTTTGAGATAAGCCAGCAGTTTGCCCACTTCCCGTAACGCAGCAACGGACTCCTGTCCCATTCCCAGCGCTACACGCCCAGGCGTGCCAAACAGATTACCTAATACCGGAATGACATACCCTTTGGGTTTCTCAAACAACACAGCAGGCCCCGCTTTTTTGAGTAATCGATCACAAATTTCAGTCATCTCAAGATAAGGGTCAATCTCGACCGTTACGCGCTTTAATTCACCCCGGTTTTCCAGTTGCGTGAGGAAATCTCGCAGATCTTTATATTTCATCGATATAGAAGATTTAGAAGTCAGCTGCCATGAAGGAATCCAGCACAATTCCTGCAAACACTGTAGCGCCAATCCAGTTATTATGCAGAAAAGCTTTGAAGCAACGAGCAGGGTTACGGTCGCGAATCAGGAAATACTGATAAGTTACCAGGCCCAATACCATTGCTAGCGCTAGATAATAAGGAGCGCCTCGTTGTAATAGCCATCCTACGTAGACCATCACGCCTAAAAAAACGGCATGACACAGCATGATACCGATTACGTCAAAATGCCCAAGCGTAATTGCGGATGTCTTGATACCGATTTTGAGATCATCTGCCCGATCAACCATGGCATATTCCGTATCATAGGCGATAACCCAGCATAAGTTTGCAATTAACAATAGCCAGATGATGGCAGGCAATTCACCGGTTTGTGCAGCAAACGCCATGGGAATGCCAAAACTGAAAGCAATGCCAAGATACGCTTGCGGCATAACAAAAAAGCGCTTGGTGAATGGATAGGTTCCCGCCAGAAAAAGAGCGCACACAGAAAGTAATAGCGTCAACTGGTTCAATGGCAATACCAGCAAGAACGCGCAGAAACTCAGTCCAGCCGCCAGCAGCACTGCTTCTTTGGGACTGACTATGCCAGCTGCCAGGGGGCGGTTTTTGGTGCGTTCAACATACGGATCGATACGGCGATCAGCAAAGTCATTGATCGCACACCCTGCAGAGCGCATCAATATGGTACCCATGATAAAAATGGCCAGAATCATCAAATCAGGTAGACCATCGGCTGCTAGCCATAATCCCCACAAGGTAGGCCATAACAGCAACAAAATACCGATAGGCTTATCCAGTCTTATCAGTTTTGCATAGGCAGCAAGCCGCTCATTGCTCCTCATATTTTTAACTTCAGAATGGCTGGCAAAAAGACTTCTGTCACCAAAATAGATTGTCCCTGTAATGTAAATAGTGAACGCCGCGCCCATAAGCTAGTAGGAGGTGTTTGCAATCTTTGGCAGGCTCGTTTAAATAGTGGGTGATGGATATTCAGTTGTTTATAGCCAAATTCAGCGCGTTTGATCATCGGATTGGTAAATAACATGGTGCCTAATGATCGATTGCCCAGACGACTCAATCCCCGCCACGCACCCTGCAGGTGTTTTCGTGCCACAACTGAATGCGCGAATACTACCGGGATATCACCGCAGTAAAGATACACTTCGCGCACTAAGGCCAATTCACCTCGGCGCAAATTCATCATAACCAATTCGTCAGTACATGCGGGTGCAAGCGATTGAAAGAGCGGATCAACAGAAAATTTGCTACAGCGTTGTTGTATCAAGCGTGTTAGCGAATCTCGATGCAATAACCACCAGCGAATGTTAATCGACGCCGTGACAGGAACAGGATACCACGCCAGTGGCTGGTCAGCACTCATTGAAGCAAAATGACAAAAGCTGAGATTATAAAGCAGACACAGCGTAAATGACGTCTGCTTTGTTAAAAAGGATAGCGTTGATCAGAAATTTAATCCAGATTCCTCAATTGGGTACCATTTATGACATATAACCAGTTGCAAGTGCCTGTGCCCAGTCAGGGTATTTGTGCGAATTCGCCAATTTGACCATAGATTGATAGTGATAAGGCACGGAAACAAGGGAAGCGATCCAATGATCGTTCAATAACTCCAGAATGGCGTAATGAGCATCTGGTGTACCATTTTCAATAACATGACGATAAGGCGTTGCATCATCATAGGCAGGTAGTCCAACACTACCTGGATTAACGATAAGTTGATCAGATGAGGAACGAATCGTGCGCGGTTTGTGAGTATGGCCGCACAGCACTAACTTCGCTTGAGTTGTACCAAGGCGTGCATCAACCTCTTTACGCGTTGCCATACGTGCCCCATGAATGTCAACGGTTTCCAAAAAATATTCTGAATCACTTGCTGGTGTACCATGACAAAACAGGATATCAGTACCCAAGTTTCCTTTAGGGAAGAGAGTCTTGAGCCATGCCAGCTCCTTCGGAGTTAATTGAGAGTAGGCTAATTCATCTATATCAGTGCACTGCTCTGTCCCATATGCAAGAAGTTGGCGATCATGATTACCCGAGAGATGTATCCAATCTTGCGTCATCAAGTATTGCGCTGTTTCCAATGGAAGCAGCGGACCCGACAAGTTATCACCAAGATTGATCACAGCATCAACACCGTGGTGTTTAAAGTGGGCCACAACCGCTTCCAGTGCAGGTAAATTACCATGGATATCTGAAACAACAGCAATTCTCATATGAACCCTGCCTAGAAAACGTAAGCTCTATTCTTACGATAAGTACTAATGGAGTAACCCCGCCGGACTCCATGACGAGATAGGCGGAGTTTAGCAGAACATATCCTTACGATGGCTGCTGGATTCCCGCCAGTAGCCAGGCTGCATTACGATCCTTGAGATCTTTCTGTACATGCCAAATTTCATCAAATGACTCTGGCAACGCGTCAGGTGATTCACGCAATTGTCCATTAAAACGCACGCTGGCAATGGCCAAATCATCAGTGACCGTGACATCCAGTAAATTAGCGTCAATATAGATCACCTCAGTTTTCTGAGGTTTATCACCACTCTCGTTGATTTGTTTGCTGAGCTCAGCAAACATTTCAGACGTGGTATATTCACGGATATCATCCAGATCATGCGCACCATGTGCAGCTTGCAAGCGGATGAACGAGAGTTTGGCATTACGCAAGAATGGCTCTACTTCAAAATCTGCAGGAATACTATTTGTGACATCACTGCTACCTGTAGCGGCTGAGCCCATTTCTCCCATCGCTGATGGTGTTATTGAGCCTGGAGTGAGAATACTGCCAGTACGATCTGTACCGGCACTCGAAAATTGCATTGGACGAGACTCCTGACCTGCTCGGGGTTTACGCATCATGCGTACAATAAAGAATATCACGGCCGCTAGAACAATCAGTACCAGAATATCCGCCATATTAATGTTTTCAAACGCTCCTCCCATGAACAACGCTGCCAGCAAACCGCCCGCGGCCAAACCGGCTAATGCGCCCCCCCATTTGCTCGCGCCACCCGCTGCAGCAGCGGATGCAGGTGTTGCTGATTGAGACTGCGCTGGTTTTGGAGTAGCTTGTTGATTGATGGATTCACGTTGTTTTCCGATACTTTTACCACCGCCCATCCGTCTTGCTTCCGCGTCAAATGGAAGCAAGGCAAGAGTAAACATGGCTAACGTCAGAAGCGTCAGTATTTTTTTCATATTTATCTCCAAAAGTACTGTTGAAAAGATCAGTATAACATTATCATTTGATTGTAGTGGTTACTTAGGATTCCACTAAACGATCTATATTGCATTGCTTTATTCCGTCAGAATGATTACATGCATTGTTATGCCGTAATTTTGAATCAAGCAAACTATATTTATTCATAAAATTATGGAGTAATCACACTATGGCAACCACCTTAATTACCGGTACAAATCGTGGCATTGGATTAGAGTTTGTCCGTCAATATGCTGAAGATGGATGGCATGTGGTAGCCTGCTGCCGTCAACCTGCAAAAGCGGAAAATCTCAACCGACTCACAACCCAATACCCCGGTCATATTAGAGTTTATGCCCTCGATGTGGCAGATCATCAACAAATTGCCCAGTTAGCCAAGTCATTGGCCAGTGAAACCATTGATCTGCTGATCAACAATGCCGGTGTTTATCCTCCTTCTGACGATGGAGGTTTTGGCCGTATCGACTATGCTGCATGGATTCAGGCCATGCAAATTAACACGATGGCTCCGCTCAAGATGGCAGAAGCTTTTGTCACTCAAATCAGCAACAGCAGTTTAAAAACGATAGCCACAATCACCAGTAAAATGGGGAGTATCGCTGACAATCAACGAGGTGGAAGCTATATCTACCGATCAAGCAAAGCAGCAGTCAACATGGTAGCCAGGAGTCTTGCCATTGATCTGAAACCTCGTGGCATCACTTCAATAGTACTGCACCCCGGCTGGGTAAAAACCGATATGGGCGGACGAGATGCGCTAATTTCAACGGAGCAGAGCGTCACAGGCATGCGACGTGTATTGAGTAGAGTAACATTGGCAGATACAGGAAAATTTTTCGCTTACGACGGACAATCTATCCCCTGGTAAGGATTTTCGCTGTTCCATCTACATACTGGTGTATTTTATTCCGACAGCTTTCTCTTGAGTATTGTATTGACCTGCCCCGGATTCGCCTTACCTCTGGATGCTTTCATGATTTGTCCAACAAGTGAATTGAAAGCTTTTTCTTTTCCACTGCGATAATCTGTAACCTGCTGGGAATGGGCAGCAAGAACCTCGTCAATGAGTTTTTCAATTTCGCTACCATCCGAGATTTGCTTGAGTCCTTTTGCAGCAATGATGGCATCAACGTTTCCACCATGCTCACCCTGCCACACACTATCAAAGACATCCTTGGCACTTTTTCCTGAGATGGTACTATCGCTGATACGCGTAAGTAATCGTGCCAGCTGCTCTGGACTTACCGGGCATTGTGTGATCTCGATACCTTCCTTGTTGAGCCGGCCGCTGACTTCTCCCATAACCCAGTTGGCACAGAGCTTAACCTGTGCAGGAAGTCGACTAACCGTACTTTCGAAATAATCGGCTATTTCCCTGGTTGCAATCAGTACACTTGCATCATAACTTGACAGCCCAAAATCTTCTACATAACGATTGCGTCTTGCTTCCGGTAGCTCTGGAAGCATTGCTTTGACCCGTTCCATCCACTCTCTCGATATCTCCAAAGGCAGTAAATCAGGATCTGGAAAATAGCGATAGTCATGCGCATCTTCCTTGCTGCGCATGGTACGCGTTTCATCCCGGTTAGCATCATATAGTCGCGTTTCTTGGGTAATATTCTTCCCGTCTTCCAGGATCTCAATCTGTCGCCTAGCTTCAAAATCGATTGCTTTTTCAAGGAAGCGGAACGAATTAAGATTCTTAATCTCACAGCGCGTACCCAACTTTTCTGCTCCACGCGGCCGGACAGAGACATTGGCGTCACAGCGGAATGATCCCTCCTGCATATTACCATCACAAATCCCGATCCAGCGAACCAGCGTATGTAGTGCCTTAGCGTAAGCAACCGCTTCTGCGCTACTGCGCATATCCGGCTCGGAAACAATTTCCAGCAAAGGTGTACCGGCACGATTCAGATCAATACCACTCATACCATGAAAATCTTCATGCAATGACTTGCCTGCATCTTCTTCCAGGTGCGCGCGCGTTAGCCGTACCATTTTTTCGGTATCACCCGCCTGGATTTTGATACTCCCTCCCTCTACGACCGGCAACTCAAACTGGCTGATTTGATAACCTTTTGGCAAATCTGGGTAAAAGTAGTTTTTCCGTGCAAATATTGAAGGAGAGTTAATTTTCGCTCCAACTGCCAGGCCAAATTTGATCGCACGTTCAACTGCCCCATAGTTTAATACTGGCAACACCCCCGGCAACGCAATATCGACCGCGCATGCCTGGGTATTGGGTTGGGCTCCATAAGCTGTAGAGGCACCTGAGAATATTTTCGATTGTGTCGAGAGTTGCGCATGCACCTCAAGACCGATAACAATTTCCCATTGCATGTTCAAAAACCCCTTTTACTTCTGAAGTAGCTGATAAATTATGAATAATAAGTGAGTGGCTATGCTTCAGACAGGCACGCAGGTGCGCGCAAATGCCAATCTGTCACTTGCTGATATTGATGTGCGATGTTTAACATCTGAGCTTCTCTGAAGTAATTACCGATGATATGCAGTCCCACCGGCCTGTTCTTGTCACCCAATCCCACCGGAATCGACATACCGGGCAATCCAGCTAAATTTGCTGCGCTGGTATAAATATCCGATAAATACATCTGGATCGGATCATTGCTCTTTTCACCAAAATTGAACGCAACTACAGGTGAGGTCGGACCCATGATGACATCACACTGCTTAAATGCTTCAGTAAAATCACTTGCAATCAAACGGCGCAGTTTCTGCGCTTGAAGATAATAGGCATCGTAATAACCGTGGGATAGCACGTACGTACCAATCAGGATACGACGTTTGACTTCCGCACCGAAGCCCTGAGCTCGTGTTTTTTTATACATATCCTCAAGAGCAGCATATTGCGCAGCACGGTAGCCATAGCGCACTCCATCAAAGCGAGATAGATTACTGGATGCTTCTGCCGGAGCCAGAACATAATAAACCGGAATAGCAAGCCCAGTATTCGGCAAAGAAATCTCAACAATCGTAGCGCCCAGTTTACGATACTCTGCGATAGCGGCTTCTACCGCGCTTGCCACATCGTTGCTCATACCTTTAGCAAAGTATTCCTTAGGCAATCCGATACGTAGCTGTCCAAGCGGTTTTTCCAGATCACACGCATAATCTTCGGGTTCCCGCTGCAAGCTGGTCGAATCACGCGCATCGAACCCTACCATGACATTCAATAAAAATGCCAGATCCTCGGCTGATTTGGCCATTGGCCCTGCCTGATCCAGACTGGAGGCAAACGCAATCATGCCATAGCGAGAAACCAACCCATATGTAGGTTTGATACCAGAAATACCGCATAGTGCTGCCGGCTGACGTATGGAACCACCCGTATCCGTAGCCGTCGCAGCAGGCGCCATACGCGCAGCTACTGCGCATGCGGAGCCTCCAGAACTGCCACCGGGAACGGCTACAATATCCCAAGGATTTTTGACGGACCCATAGTATGAAGTTTCATTACTGGATCCCATAGCAAATTCATCCATGTTGGTTTTACCGATATTAACTGCGCCTACTTGATTGAAGCGCTCAATTACAGTCGCATCATAGGGCGAGATAAAGTTCGAAAGCATTTTAGATCCGCACGTCGTCAACCAACCCTTGGCACAGAAAATATCTTTTTGTGCAACAGGTATTCCTGTGAGAGGGTAAGCTTGTCCTGATGCAATCATTTTGTCAGCAATTTGTGCCTGGGCAAGACTCATTTCTTCATTGAGAGTAATAAAAGCATTCAAATCTTGATTAAGCGCCTTAATGCGTTTAAGAAACGCTTTGGTCAGCTCTACGCTGGAAATTTTTCTTTCTGCAAGTTGTGCAGCAAGCTGCTTGAGGCTAGCGTTCAACATGAGGATTCAAAATGGTGAATTACAAAAAATAAACTGGAAAGAAGCAATACGCTTAAGCTTTATTCGATCACTTTAGGAACTAAATAAAGTCCCGCCTCCACCTGTGGCGCGATAGATTGAAATAGCATATGTTGGTCAGATTCAGTAACGACATCTTCACGCAATCGTTGTATCATATCCTGCGCATGACTCATTGGTTCAATATCGGCTGTATCCACAGCCTGCATCTGTTCGATTAAATCAAAAATACCAGATAATTGCATAAGTGCCTGTTGTGCTTCATCCTCACTAATTTCAATACGAGCGAGATTGGCTACACGTTTTACATCATCTAATGATAGGGTCATTTGCTGTCAAGAGCTTTATATTCAAATACGTAATAGAGTATCATGACATGCCTGATGAACGCATACTTTTTGTACATCCACAGCATTTCAACTACTTCTTTTTTTACTGAATCTGTCATCATTAATGGAATTTCGCCATCATGTTTAACCTCCTGAACAATAACTTTTTAGGAAATTATTTCTCAACGGATATGGCAGTTGATTTAGGCACAGCCAATACACTGATTCATGTTCGTGGTCATGGTATCGTATTGAACGAACCATCAGTCGTTGCAATTAGGCAAGAAGGCGGATCCAGCGGCAAGAAAGTTATCCAGCAAGTCGGGCTTGCAGCAAAGCAAATGCTGGGACGCACACCTGGCAACATTACAGCCATTCGCCCTATGAAGGACGGCGTAATTGCCGATTTCACAGTAACTGAGCAGATGCTGAAACAGTTCATCAGAAAAGTAAATCCTCCGCGCCTGTTTTCTGCTAACCCACGCATTGTGATTTCTGTTCCTTGTGGCTCAACTCAAGTAGAACGACGTGCGATTCGCGAAGCTGCTTTTGGAGCAGGTGCGCGTAAAGTAGAACTCATAGAAGAGCCGATGGCTGCTGCCATTGGGGCCGATTTACCGGTTGAGACGCCCACGGGATCAATGGTGGTTGACATCGGAGGCGGCACGACTGAAGTTGCGGTGATTTCTCTGGGAGGCGTCGTTTATTCAAACTCTGTACGAGTGGGAGGAGACAAATTTGATGAAGCGATTATCAATTATATTCGCCGCAATTACGGCATGATGATCGGGGAAGCTACTGCTGAGATCATCAAGACACAAATAGGCTCGGCTTACCCAGGAACGGAAGTACGTGAAATCGAGGTCATCGGTCGTAATCTGGCAGAGGGCATTCCGCGTAGTTTCACAATTTCCAGTAATGAAATTCTGGAAGCATTGTCCGAGCCATTGAACAATATAGTCAGCGGAGTTAAAACCGCCCTAGAACATACCCCTCCGGAACTTGGATCGGACATTGCTGCAATGGGGATGGTCATGACAGGAGGCGGCGCACTACTGCGTGATATTGATCGTCTATTAATGGAAGAAACAGGTTTATCTGTCATTATTGCAGACGATCCGCTCACTTGCGTAGTACGAGGTGCTGGCATCGCACTTGAAAATATTGATCGATCCATCGGGATTTTTGCTCACGAATTTTGATCTGATTTCAATCAGTTACCATGGGTTATTCAAATAAGTAGCTCAGTAACGAAATTTTAAATTTAAAATGTGATGGAGACAGTTCCACAATTTTTCAGAGCTGGTCCGAGTCCACAGGTACGATTATTTTTTTTTGTATTATTATCCATCCTCCTGATGGTAATGGATACCCGCTTTAACTCCTTTTCTGAAATACGTCGGACTGTTGGCATGATCATCTATCCTCTGCAAAGACTCGCGCATGTACCAACAGCCTT